>NZ_JAGGLN010000001.1:0-300000 GCF_017874455.1 Methanobacterium aggregans
TTGGACCTGCAGCACTTACAAGTGCGTTAACTGCATCAGGTGTTATCATCACAACTGCATCTGTTTTTATTCCCTTGTTGTACTCAACTATTTCCTGTGCCTGTTGGGCACCTTCCTCAGTGCTTACACCGTACAAAGAATCGTGAAGCAGTAACTTACCTGAACCCAATGATGATGGTTCAGCTGCTGTTGGATGTCTCAGCCCTCCAGGATATATTGCTGTTGTATTTTTAACGTTGCCGTCAACAAGGTTAATTGCAAATGCCATGTCAACAGACCCTATACCCTGAGTGCCCTGGTCCTCTGTTGGATCATCACACAACAAAAGGATGGTGTGGTTTCCCCTCATAACATTTGTTTCCCCTGGCTGTTCATACTCATACACAATGAAAGCTGCCACTGCAGCCAAGAGTATTAACATAACAACCAGACCTTTCTTTAAGCCTGACTTAAAATTGTGCCCTTTACTTGCATTCTTTGTAACGGCTTCATCGTTCACGTAGTAGACCCCTTCATCGTGGCCTTTGATGTACTTAATTCTGCTTATAATGGCTCCTAATGAAAAAATCAGGGCAAAAACTGACATGCCTGCGACTAAAAATCTTAGATCGACTTCCAGTAGGAAGTACTTCAGGACAATGGCGATGATCAGCGTAAACACTGCACTGAGTTCTAAAATCAGCACAGGCTTTTTTAAGATGTTCCTACAACCCTCATGGGGGTAAAGTATTGCTGTTAAGCTATAACCTAAAAGTAGAAAGATCAGTATTAATGTGCTGTTTAAAAGAAATTTGCTCTGGGAAAGTATTGTTGCCGTGATACAGACGATCGCCACTAAAAGAATTAGTCCCAGGTCTTTGGTTGATAACTGTTTCATCTTAATTACTCCAAATAAAAACTTGAATTATTTATTAATTTTAATTTATTTATTAATTTTCTGCAGAAGATTTATGTTCTGATCTTAAAACATAAATAGCTATGTTTTGAACTTAAATTTTAGTGGGTGGATACTGAATAAAAATATACAACAAATATTTTAGATTACAAATATTTTAGATTATATATTATTTCCCCTTTTAACATGAAACAGTGGAGATGCAAAAAAATGGAATCCAAAGAAGTGAAAATAACAGAACAGGATGTTATTGATGTGATACATGTTTTTGATAAGGTTCCTTCCCTCATCTTGAGGGGATTTGTGTCCAGAAATGCGAACGTTGTAAAATCCTTCAAAAACCAGATAGATTCATATAAAAACAAATTATCCGAAGAGGATATTGCAAAGGTGGCTAAAGTCATTGAGATGCAAGTTCCAGAACTCCAGGAACTAATGAATAATGTATATAAAAAAACCCATAAAAAGCAGTTGAAGATACTTTCAGATCCCAAGGCAGAGCCTTTTATCACCAAAAACCTGAAGGAGCTTAAAAACGTATTGGATTTATAGTGGTCAGATGGATTTAGAGGTGAAATCAGGTTCAAAAACACAGTTTCCATTCAATCCCCATCCATTTAAACCCTTTTTTCGTACTCCATTTCACTGAAACTGATTTTAAATTCTGTTCCATTGTTTCTTATGAGTTCCATACTGCCCTCAATCTGCCTTACTAAACTGTTGACAAGCTGCAGACCCAGTGTTTCCGCGTTTTCAGGTTCAATACCTTCAGGTAAACCTGTACCGTTATCTGCAATTTTTAAAATGTATGCTCCACCATTGGATTTTAAGCTGACCTCAATTTTACCTTTTCTACCCTTTGGAAATGCATATTTCAGGCTGTTTGTAACAAGCTCGTTGATGATGAGACCGCAGGGTATTGCTGTGTCAATACTGATATTTGATTCTTCAAGATCAAATTTGGGTTCAATTATCTCCCCATTTATTCCATAAGAGTAGAATAAATTTGAAAGAAGTCTTTCCAGGTACTCCTTGAAGTTTATGTTGGTAAGGTTGGGGGATCTGTACAGTTCTTCATGCACAATTGCCATGGTTTTGATCCGGTTTTTACTTTCCATTAAAACATCCAAAGTTTCCTCATCTTCTATGTAATGGCTTTGAAGGTTAAGAAGGCTTGATATGATTTGAAGGTTATTTTTAACCCTGTGATGTATTTCCCTTAGAAGTACCTCCTTTTCATGCAGGGAATCATTTATGATCCGTTCGTTTTCCTTTTGTGGGCTGATGTCACGGCTGCTGCATATGAAACCTTTGAACTCATTCTCATTGAAGATAGGCTTTTTAATGGTTTCAACCCAAACATTTTCCCCATCCGCTTTTTTGTACCTGCACTCCACCCTGGCACTTGACCTGTTTTCAATTGCCCTTTCAACAGTCTCTTTAACTTTATCCACATCATCTGGATGGATGTAATCAAAGAAATCATTTCCCAGCATGTCCTGGGCAGTGTAACCAAGGAATGGTTGGGAAGAGTTGCTAACGAACTTGTATTCAAATTCATTGTTGGACTCTGTTACGAGATCCATCATGTTGGAGGATATGAAACGGAGCTGGGCCTCACTTTCCTCAATCAATTCCTTGCTTTTTTCCAAATCTTTCTGGGTTTTTTTGAGTTCATCCAGGGATATAAGTTCTCTGATGACCACAAGAGCAACTAATATTCCAACACACATAATTAAAACTTGGCTGGGAGTTTTTAATAGTAACAATATGCTGTAGGTTACGAGAACAGTTATGAATGGAATGTAAGATACCCAGTTGCTTGTTTCAAGAAATTTATTGAGGGATTGAATTGGTTTTGAATCAAAATTCACATTTTTAATGAATGATATTCCTGCCAAGAATGTGAAGGAAGAGGTTATCATGTATAAAACGCAGCTAACCCATGTGTAAACACTGTTTGGATCCACTACATTGTAGGAGAACAGGACATCCCCTACTATCTGTGAAACAACAGTTCCAAAGAATAGAACAATTGTTAATTCAGAGATTTTCTGGCTTCTGTTAATAAGGAGGGTTAATATGGAAAAGAGAATTAAAATATCCATGAATAAGTACAGTATCCTCTCAATGGATGCTGAGAGACTGTGACTTTGAAGTGAAGGTTCTATCAAGAGGAACCAGATTAAAAAGAAAGCTGCAAGCATTAAAATAATTATATCAATTAAATTTTTAGTTTTTAATTTGAAGGGCCTTTTTATGAACATGAAAAACCCTGCAATGAAGAAGGGATAGTTGATCATGAATAGATCATCTGTAATATACAGGAGGGGCATGTTTGGATAAATCGCCAAAATTAGATAGGCCATTTCTGCAGTGGCATAGATCAATTGGCCTAAAAGAATAAAAAGCCAGGGGATCCAGCTTTCCCTTCTATTATTAAATGCCCAGTACGTTGTGTAAATCAGGACTGAAACTGTGAGCAAATTGATTAGAACTATTCCTAAACTGGAAAAGAGGTAGGATGATGAATGGTTTAAACCTACGTAAAGAGGTAAAATTGATAAAAAGATCAAAGAAAATGATAAGATAATTATAAAAGGGTTCAATTCTTTTATTTTATTGTACTCATGCATTCAAATGCCTCAAACCTCATTTTGAAGTTCCAAAACTGCTTTAAAGTTTTATGTCAATCAGTGTAAGTTTTATGTCAATCAGTGTAAGTTTCATGTCAATCAGTGTAAGTGACATTTTTATATATTATAAAAAAACTTTTTTTCAAACACTTTCGTTCACTTTTTGCCTAGAGGGATGTTTTATCTAATTTTTGTTGGGTATATACAGATTGGACGGATTCAGTACTTAAATCCAATTTTTTAAGCTTTTAAACTTCAATTTTTAGAATTGTAAATTTAATGTAATATAGTTTTCTGAATACCATAATATTTTATTACTGGAAGTAGGGCATGCAAAGATCTCAATAAAATACAACCAATAACTAATAAAAAGAACTGTTTAGGAATGAACTAACCCCTGAATTTTATCTTAAATTCACTGTCCCTTTTTTTTTGTTGAGTTTTGTATCCCACACAAAAAGGCAAAAATTTTGACGAGTTAATAGTGAACCTTCCCGAACTTGATGCTCAGTGTCCGTTCCATGTTTGCCATGAGAACAGCTGTTGCAATGGAGTTCAGCTTTGATTCAGCTGTGTCTGCTCTGGAGGTCATCACAACTGGTGCACTTGCCCCAACAACAACTCCTGCAAGACTGTCACCTGTGAGGTAAACATGGGCCTTCCCAAGCATGTTACCTGCCTCAATGGAGGGCACAACAATTATATCTGCCTTACCTGCCACGGGGCCTGTGATGCCCTTATGTTTTGCAGCACTGGGACTTATGGCGTTGTCCAATGCGAAGGGACCGTCTATGATTTTACCGCTGAACTGACCTCGCTGGCTCATCTTTGCAAGGACTGAAGCATCTATGGTTGAGGGCATTTTAGGGTTTGCAAGCTCAACAGCAGTTGTAACAGCCACTTTAGGTTCTTCAATTTCAAATATATTGGCAAGGTAAATGGCATTCAATATTATACTGGCCTTCGTGTCAAGATCAGGGTTTATGTTCATGGCCCCATCTGTTACAAAGAGAAGACGATCCAGTGAGCTGCTTTCAAGAACGTTGACATGGCTCATGATCTTCCCGGTTCGCAGGCCCACTTCTCTGTCCAGAACTCCCCTCAAAAAGTCATCGGTGTGGACCATCCCCTTCATTAGGATATCTGCTCTGTTACTGCTTACAAGTTCAACTGATTTTTTAATGGCCTTAAGATTGTTTGGTTCATTAAATATTTTGTCCTTTTGAATATCAAATCCATTATCTTCTGCTATTTCAATTATCTGCCTTTTATTTCCGACTAAAATATAATCTGCCATATCTAATTTTTGAGCTTTTATAACAGCTTCAAGAACAGTTGGATCCTGGGCCACGGCCACAGAGATCTGTTTTTTTGGATATGATTTAATCTTTTCAAAGACCTGCCTGAAATTGGTTATCAATTTCATTTTCCCCCAAATGTATTTACGGAAATTTCATTTCAGATGCGTAAAATTTTTACATGAACCACAAAAAAAATTGTTCCATGGATCTAGGTTTACACCATTCCCCTAGAATGAAGGTTCAAAACCTAATTTATTAAAATAGCTATGTATATTATGATATTTAATTTTAGTAGTTTTAAATGGATTTTTAGGTAAAAATCAAATACCATGCATTATAATATAGATTAAAATAAAGATTTAACCAAATTATGGATACAATATGAAGGGAGAAAAATAGCTGCTTGGAGGTGAAAATATGGTTTTAGGGATTGCTGATCCGTGGATATGGAGTGGTTACATTCTTTGCATACTTGCAACTGTACTATGTGTAGTTTATGGTATATTGAACTGGAATAAGGGTGATGAAGAAGAAACCACCTGATTTTTATCGTTCATTTTTTATTATACATCTTATTATTATTTTCAATTAATAAACAGGGTCTTCAAACTGTTCTAAATCATATTTAAAACTTTTTATTCAAAATTTGAATTATCATGGCCCAAAAAAAATCATTGTTGATCTGCCTCTTGATCTGGTAACAGATGAAGTTGATTTGGATATAATAATATAAGATTCCCATGCCCAATATTTCCCACATCCTTCAATCGGAAAGTTTAGAAACTATAAGTACCCATAAGATCATTTAAAAGATATATATTAGAGAGTTGCAGCAATAACTCCATAGTTCATATTTTAACTGCAACTTCAGTTTAGAGGTGATATCATGAGAATAATTGAAGAGATCATTGGAAAGGAAGTTCTGGATAGTTCTGCAGTCATAATTGGAAAGGTAAAGGATGTTGAAGTTAACATAGAAAACAGGACAATTGAAGCATTCATACTTGGAAAAGGAGGAATATCTGAAAGTATTGGAATTTCCAAGGGTGAGACAATAGTCCCATACGACATGATAAAACAGATAGGGGACAAAATACTCCTTAAAAATGGCTCTGAAGAGAGTGAATTTGATATAATCTAATTTGATGCAGTTAAATTTGATGAATTGAGATGGTGTTTCTTGTGGAGGTAACAGGCATCTGCAGCATATGTGGAAGGGCAGGTAAGATGTACACATGTTCCCTTTGCGGGGCAATAGTATGTGGTAACTGCTACGATATTGAAAATGGAATCTGTAAGCCATGCAAGGGAAGAGGTAAATCCATACACAAGGATACCACCAATTTATGAGGCTTTCGGATCAAATTAAAACAATCCTCAGAAACTATCAGATAAAATTCAGTGAGTGAGAACAATGAAAGACAAAAAACAGGAATTAATAACTCTTTTAAAGGAAAATGAAGTCATAAAATTTGGAAAATTCACTCTTTCATCAGGTAAAGAGAGTGATTACTACGTGGACATGAAAAGAGCAGTTACAAACCCTGAGATACTCTCTAAAGTTGCTGAAATAATATCTGAAAAAATTGAGGGGTTTGGTGTGGATAAAGTAGCAGGTCCTGCCCTTGGAGCTGTACCCATTGCTACAGCGGTTTCATTAAATGCAAAAATGCCTTTACTAATGATAAGAAAGGAAAAAAAGGGATATGGTACTTCTAAATTGATTGAAGGTGACTTGGAAGAGGGAGATTCAATCGTCGTTGTTGAGGATGTGACCACAACAGGCAAATCCCTTTTAAAAGCAATTGATGCTATCGAAAATAACAAAGGCGTTATAAAACGGGCTTTTGTGGTGGTTGACCGCAGTGAAGGTGCTTTGCAGAACTTTGAAAATAAGGGAATAAAATTAGAGCCTCTTCTATCCATAGAAGATTTCAATAAATGAAAATAAAGGAAATGAATTAATTATTCTGTCCTTTATTATTCTTCTGCTTTTTATTATTGGTTTGCTTTTGTTTTGAGTTTTTAACAGTTTTAGTTGTTGTTTTTGTAGTCATTTTAAGAAGCAATCCTTCTTTAATTGATACCTTGTGTTCAAGTGCTGCTTCCCTTTTTACAAAGCTCGTGATCTGCCCATCACAGCCTGTGACTGTTGAATTCTGTTTAAATGCCTCTATTTCACTGTTCAAACTCTTAGCTTGTCTTTCAAACTGATCTAACGCATTTAAAAGACCTTTTGCCTTTGCATTACTTCCGTAAGTTGCTTTCAAACTTTCTATTTTGGCTATCAGTGATGTTAATTTACTCTGAGTGTCTGTTAGGGTCTGAAGTTGTTGTGATGATAGTGTGGTGTTGCTGGTGTTGTTCAGGGTACTGTTATCTGAAACAGAACTGTTGTTAGTTGAAATATTTGTGGAGTTGGTTGTGGCGTTTAAAGCTTGTGTTATCTCATCTGCAAAAATAGGTACCATTAAAGCTGCACTTAAAACTGCAACCATTAAAATAATTGATATTTTTCGCACAGATCTCACCTCATAATTAGTTATAACTTCAAATTTGTTATTTAAATATATAAAGCTTTTTAAGGACTATATTTTAAAAAATAATATGTTTCTGCATTATGTGATAATTTTAAACTGCTATAAAACCTTTGAGTGAAATTTTTGTGAGTAAATTCACAAAAAAAATCGTAGTGTCAATGGTTTAAAAATTAATTTTTAAGGGATCAAACAATTTCCTTAACTTAAAAAAGAGTAAATCTATATTAAATGTAATTATTCCCTTAAATGTTTGACAAGATGTCCAAGTTCCGGTACAATTATCTTTAAGCCGGTTTTAACTGCATTTGGAGAGCCTGGCATTGAAACGATCACGGTGTTTTTATAAATCCCTGCAGTAGCTCGGCTCATAATTGCACCGGTTCCAAGCTCTTTATAGGATTCATACCTGAATATTTCCCCGAAGCCTGGGAGTTCCTTTTCAAAAAGGGGTTTTAAAGTTTCAATAGTTATATCCCGAGGACCTATACCAGTTCCACCTGTTGTTATTATTACTTCAGCATGATCATCTTGAATCATTCCTTCAACTGAGGATACAAGAAGTTCTGCATCATCTGGTATCACCTCATAACCAACAAGCTGATTCTTCTTTTTGATTGAATCTACTATGAGTCTTCCAGACAGATCTGTGTCTTCATAATTCTGCAGATCTCTGTACTTAGAATCGCTGAGTGTTAAAACTGCAGCTTTAACAGATTTTGGTGCTTTTTTCTTGTGAGTTTCCATACTTTCGCTTTTCATCCTTTCACCAGGTTTAAAATGCTTTTTTTCAAAAAAATTCTTATAAACATTTTTTGAATTGATCTTATGTTCCATGAGTTATGTAATTAATTAATTTTTTTCTCTTGGCACAGATCATAAGGGAAACCTATAAAAATTCATGATCATGGGTTAAATAAGTTTAAAATAAGTTTTTAGAAGGAGGATTTATGATTTCAGGGAATATTACTGGGAAAAGAATTAACCCTGTTATACTGTAAACATCGATATGTTTGTTATTAATTCCTTTTTTAAATCTCAAATCTTAAAACTAATACAAAAATATAAAAAGTTCAAAAAAACTGTTTTTAATATTATCAATGATGGGGAGGGCATTAGGTCCAAATCGGAGGCGGTTAATTTTCTTTGCGAAAAAATTAAGAGGAGTCTAATTTTGCCCTCCCTCAACGCTAATTTATGGTTTTCATAACATAAAAACCTTTTGAACCCAAGGCCTTTGAATTTAAACCAAGCATTTAAACCAATTCAAAGAACAAAAAAACTGATTAAAACACTTTTTTTCTATTTTAACTATTTTCTATTAGGATACAGTTAATATAAATACCTAAAGGGAGATAATAGAGATTATATGAAAAATAAGATATTTGTTCTGGATGCTTCGGCTATCATAGGTGGATTTTACTCAAAAAAATCGGCTAATTTCACAACCCCTGATGTTATATCTGAAATTAAAGATTTAAAGTCAAAAATATTGCTTCAATCTGCTATTGAAGATGGATGCATTGAAATCAAAGATCCAGATCATGATGCTCTTAAAAGCTTGGAAACAGTTTTAAATGAATCAGGAGATATTTTAAGGCTTTCTGAAGTTGATAAAAATATTGTGGCACTGGCAATTACCCTTAAAGATCAGGGATACGAGCCTACACTTGTAACGGATGATTACTCAATGCAGAATATTCTTAAAATCATTGAAATTCCTTATAGAAGTGTTTTAACCCGTGGAATAAAGGATGTGATTGGATGGGTAAAGATATGCAAGGGATGTAAAAAGAAATACCCTCCAGAGTATGGTATGGATGAATGTGAAATATGTGGCTCCAGAATCATCCGAAAAAGGGTTAAAAAGTCATGATGAGGGTTTGATCTGAACCAACTTTAAAACACGTTTAAAAACTCACTAATAAATTTTTGCATTAAACTTAAACTTTTGCATTGTATCTGAGTTATTCATTTGCATTAAATTCTATAGCTCTGATCAAAGTTGATATTATCCATTTAAAACTGTCTTTTTTTGAATTGATTTGGTATTAACAATAGTGGTATTAACAGTAGTTTTTAAAATAAAAGTTGAAGTAATCTAAATCTTTCTTATGGGATCATTTTATGAGTATTTTTTTTTGATGCTATTTTTCAAACCTTTGTAGATAATTATAAAAACCCCAGGATCCTAAGTGGTATCTTGATGAAGATTGGAGTAGTAGTTCACGGACCTCAAATGCTGGATTCAGGATACGCAGAAAAAATAATGGATATTTTAGGGAGTTATGGGGAAGTAAGGGCCAGATTAGGTGGTACTATGGGTAGAACTGCTGTTATTGATGCCAAACTTGAGAAAAAGATAGACATCACCCAAAAACTTCTGCCAAGCCAGTCAATCAACAAGTTCCTTGATGAAGACGTTGATATCATATTCCTCCTGAACTATGGAAAATCCAGTGTAACAGGCCATGCATTTGGATACAAGGTTTCAAAAAGGGCTAAAACAAATTATGGTTCTAAATACACTTCTAATATTCCATTGATACAGATAGAAAGACCTGGGGAATCTGATGGGAGTGTTGTGCCATGGGATCCTGAGCTTTCAGATCTTGCAGTGGAAATAGCCGATGCATTACGCCTTAAAACTGTAACGCCGGAATCAATAAAGAGGGAGATGAAGGATAAAACTAAATGCACCCTAAAAACTCATGAAGAAAACACTGAAGTCCAGAGGAAGGTTGCAGGTGTTTCTCCAGATGAGAACATATTCCTCAATGGAATTGTTGTGGGCAGGTCAAAATCATCTGACATCACCCTAGTTGCTGAAAACGGTGTTTTAATCAGTATAATTGGTGGGCAGCTTAAAAAACACGGTGTTGAAAAGCTCGGCAAAGTTGACCTTGAAAACGCCATAGTCAAAACAGGACTCCTCCGACGATCCAGAGTACAACCTCGCGTATTAAAATCGGATAAAAGCAACCCTAAGCTTAAGGTTACCTACCTTGATCATGCTGCAGAGGATGTCTACAGTTTGAAGGATTCTGATATTGTTGTAACTGTTGGTGATGATACAACACTCGTTGCTGCAGATATACTCTACAGATTCAACGTTCCAATCATAGGCATCACAGATGGGGATCTGGACAGGGTTGTTGAGGAGGGATTCAAGACCCGGGGTTCCATGGTTGTTGAAGTTGAAAGTGGTTGGGATGATATTATTGGCAAAAAAATCTTTTCTAAACTTTTCAATGGCCAAAAAACCATAGAAATAATGGATATAGAAAATTTTAAGGGGGAAATAATACAGATAATACGCAGTACAACAACCTCCTACAAAATATTATGAGTTCAGGTATGTCTGAATATTTTTCACAAGTATGTCTGAATATTTTCACAAAATTTTGGACAAGATATATCAATCCTAAAAATATGATCCAACTTACTATTTTTAAAATAGAATTTAAGATACAAATTTAAAGAAATTTAAATGATAAAATTCTTTAATATGTACTTAGGATAAATTAATTTAGATAAAATTTGTCAAAAAAATTTTTTAAATAATCATTCACATGCAAGTTTAACATAAAATAAAAATAAAAAGTTAAGTAGCTGATAAGAACCAATACTCAAATAAAAACCACTGTTTATATAAAAAAAGATGTTGATTGATTTCATCATGATTAAATCAAAAATTATTGTTTAATTCAATAAAATCGGGGGCATGGAATTTGGATTTAAAATCTCTCGTTGATTCTATAAGAAATTTTGAAGGTATCACACGTAAGAATCTAATAAAGGATGTTACAGGACCTCTTAATAAAACCTACAACATAGCTGGAAGAACAGTTCTGGGTTTTGGGGATGATGCATCTGCAATAGATATTGGGAACAACACCCTGCTTTTAATGGCCGCAGATGGAATGTGGGGAAAACTCATGGAAGCAGACCCATGGTGGACTGGCTACTGTTCAGTGCTTGTCAATGTCAACGATATTGCAGCAATGGGCGGAATACCAATGGGAATGACAAACGTTCTTTCAATGAACAACAAAAACATATGCAAGGAAATAATGGAAGGAATAAATGCCGGTGTTGAAAAATTTGGAGTACCCATGGTTGGGGGACACTTCCATCCTGACACACCATACAATGCCCTTGATGTTTCAATAACGGGCATAGTGGGTCGTGATGATCCAATAACAAGCTGCGGAGCAGAAGTAGGTGACAAGGTCATATTTGCAATAGATCTGGACGGTAAAAAACACCCAAAGTTCCCACTGAACTGGGACACGACCACCTTCAAAACACCGGAGCTAGTACAGGCACAGATAAAGGTTATGAACGATATTGCTAAAAAGCACCTTGTAACTGCAGGAAGAGATATAAGTAATCCTGGAGCTATTGGAACCCTTGGAATGCTCCTTGAAGCATCAGGTGCAGGTGCAAGGGTTGAACTTGAAAGCATCCCAAGAAATGAGACAGTGCCCTGGGATGAATGGCTCAAACTTTACCCTGGATCCGGCTTTGTACTAACAGCCCGGGAAGAAAATGTTGATGAAGCCATTGAAATGCTTGAAGCTGTGAACATCACTTCAAATGTTGCAGGTGAGATTATTGAAGATAAAAAGCTTCATTTAACTTACGATGATCAAGAAGAGATGGTTTTTGATTTCACTAAGGACAGGATAATGGGGATCAAGGAAAAAAGGTCTTAAAAGATATAATGGTGAATTAGATGATAAAATAACTGTATTGTGAGGCGATTATATGCTTGTAAAGGTCAATGGGGAAGATTTAGAACTTCCTGAGGGGTCAACAGTAAAGGATGCAATAGACTCTTCAGGCGCACCCTACATTGAAGGCTGTGTGCTTGGAGTCATAAAGGGCAAGGAAGAAATTGAAAGACACGTGAATAAGTACAGCATCAAAACAAGTAGGGGAAGCATAATAATCGAACTCCTACCTGAAGGTTCCAAAAGCCTTGTAAACTCATGGAAAAAGTATTACAAAGAATTTGGAAACCTCAGGATAAGATGGACAACATCAAACGAGGTTTCACTTGGCCCTGTAAAAACGGATCTCAAACCCAGCAGGGAAGAATACAGGTACAATAGATGGGATGTTATTTTAAGCCTTTCAGGATTCACTGCAGATTCCACCCACATAATATTCAGCAAAACAAAGCATGATGCAGTTTATGGAGCTCCTGAAGAGAATAAAGGAGTTTTTGCAAGGGTTGTTGGTGGTAAAAAAACCATAATGGAACTCACAGATGATGACAGGGTTATGGAAGTTAAACCCGTGCTTGAAAGGGAGAGCACAGTGAAGAGTGCAACCATCACAGACCTGAACACACCCCTATCAGATGGAAACGAAGTATTCACCTACGTACTCATAAAACCAACAGAAAAATCTCCAGAATCAGTAGAACACCTTTTTGCAGTCTTAGAGAAGGAAAAACTCACTGTGGATTATGAATCTGATTCATTCGTGGGATTCTATGGTTTACAGGGTCTTGAAAGAAATCCTGAATATGTGGATCAGAGAAGAAGGGGAACAGTAACCCTCAGAAACAGGGGTGCTGGTGTGGGACGTATCTATGTTTACAGGGAGGACAGGGTTTCAACCCCGGCCCACACAGTTGTTGGCAAGGTTCAAAGGGGAATGCAGTTAATTGACATGGTGAATTATGGAGATTACATTGCCTTAAAAACAGATGTTGATAGAATAATGACACTCTCCATGACTCAGGGTGATGCAGAAGAATTTTTAGCATCAAATGGGGTGGAACAGGTGCGTGAAGGACTTACTGATGATGATGCCCTAATTGTGGGTCAGGATCCCCTGTTCACCATGGACATAATGGGTCAGAAGAAAGTTAAAACCTTCGCAGTTCCAAAAGAGAACATAATACAAATGGAATTTGATGAGAAAGCCCCAAGATCCTCATGGTACTTCAAGAAGATCACAGGCCTTCTGGATTCACCAGTGGGATCCCTTAAGGTTCACTTTGCCTTCCCTGGAATGAAGGTGATGATGTTCGAGGGAGACAGCAAACAATCCAAGGGACTCATACCTGAAAACGTTCCAAGGGACTGTGTTAAGGCAGGACAGATAGGTCTGACCAATATGTCAAGACGCCACATTGGAATCTTGGGGGTTCGATTTGAGGACAACGATGAATTTGGACCTACAGGAGAACCCTTTGGAGGAACAAATATTGTGGGGAATATTTTAAAGGGAATGGAAAATCTTGAAAAAGTTAAGGATGGAGAGACTGTTTATGTCACAACAAAAAAACTCTGAAGTCAATCCTAAATTTGAAGTTGTTCCTGAAGATTCAAAGAACCCTGAAAGTTCCAAGGTTACAAGAATGATTATACTGGGGCCATCTGCAAGCATAAGCCAAACAGAACTTGTTGGAAAACTACACATGATGGAACTTCCCCTGACCATAAAATCAACCTGCTACGGGGCCATTGTTAACGGTGAAGAAAAGTACGTTAAGCAGGCAGTTGAAAAGATAAGAAAACTAGACTACTGCAACATATTCACCAAAGACAGGGGATTTCCACCAGGAGACCCTAGAAGATGCAGGGCTAAAAGGGGTGCTGCAAGGGAAGGATACCATCAGCTTGAAAAGGAATTTGAACTCCTCGACTTTGTAAGTGAGGCCCTTAAAAATCCTGAAAAGGTTTGTATAGAAAAACCCAAGAAGGTACCTGTTGAACTATTCAAAAAAGTTTGTAGGGAGTGTGAAAAATGAAAATAACAGCATCATCAACTGCAGGGGAAATAACACCCCTAGCACTGGCAATCCATGAGATCGCAAGCGGGCTTCCAGTAACCATGCGAACAAAAAATGTTCCAGGTGTTCGTATAGAAGATGGTGAAGTTATTGATGACAACTACACAGGCCCCATACTTGAAAAAGTTTTGGTGGATGGAAAAAAATCCCGAGAAACACCTAAAACAGGCCCTTACACAGGCATGCCTGTACTGGTTGTTCCTTTAAAGGAAGAAGGAGAAGTTATCTGTGTAATAGGTGTTGTTGATATAACAAAAGGAATTTACAGTGATATAATGCATATAACCAGAAGACCTGGAGAGATAAAACCAGAAATGTCCAAGGGGGAGTTCTATTGAAAATAGCAGTATTTCCACCTAACTCACTTATATTAGCAGACCTCGTTGAGAGAAAGGGACATGAAGCCCTAGTACTGCAGAAGGAAATAAGGAAAAAGGTAACGGATGTTGAAATAGATTCACCACCCCTGAACATAACAGAGGAAGAACCTATAAAGGGTCTTAAATACGCAGCCATAGAAGTGCCCTCTGGTGTCAGGGGAAGAATGGCAATATTCGGGCCGTTGATAGATGAAGCAGAGGCAGCCATAATAATGGAAGATGCACCCTTTGGATTTGGATGCATAGGATGTGCAAGAACCAACGAACTATCAATGTTCTGCCTCAGAAAACGGGGAATACCAACCCTGGAACTCAAATATCCAAAATCAAGGGAAGAAACAATAGAAGTTGTTAACAAGATAAACACATTTTTAGACGGGCTGGAGGAAGAAAATGGTTAAGATAGCTCAGATATCCTGTGGAACAGACTACAGTGGTGTTCAAAAAGAAATAGAAAAGGCAGCTGCAACTTTCGGATCCGAGATAATCATTCCAGAGGCTGATCTTGACTACATAGATGAGGCCTATGAAAAATTTGGATTCAACGCTGCAAGCTCAGGAATAAGACTGATGATAGCAAGGGCAATGTCCATAGTAGAGGGAAAAACAGATGCAGATGCAGTTTTCATAGCAACCTGCTTCAGATGTGCAGAGGGAGCCCTTGTAAGAAATGAGCTCAGACGTTTCATACAGCAGAACACACATCTACCAGTTGTAACCTACTCATTCACAGAGAGAACCAAGGCAGACGAACTCTTCATAAGAATGGAAGCCCTTTCAACCATAGTTGCAAGAAAGAGTTTGCTTGCACGTGAAAAACAGGAAGGTCTTACCATAGGTATAGATTCAGGTTCAACCACAACCAAAGTTGTGCTCATGGAGAACAACAAGATAATAGGAACAGGCTGGCTCCCAACAGGGGATGTTATTGAAACAGCCAACACTGGAATGGATCAGGCCTTTGAAGGTACAGGGTACAAACTGGAGGATGTTGATGGGGTTGGAGTAACAGGTTATGGAAGATTAACCATAGGACACCACATGAATGCAGCACTCATTCAGGAAGAGCTCAGTGTCAATGCAAAGGGTGCTGTGTTCCTTGCAGGTCATCAGAGGGGAGAAGCCACTGTACTGGACATAGGGGGTATGGACAACAAGGTCATAACAGTCAACGACGGCATACCTGACAACTTCACAATGGGGGGAATATGTGCAGGTGCATCTGGAAGATTCCTTGAAATGACAGCCAGAAGATTGGGTGTTGACATAACCGAGCTTGGACCCCTTGCACTCAAGGGAAACCATATGAAAGCTCAGCTCAACAGTTACTGTATAGTTTTCGGTATACAGGACCTTGTAACTTCACTTGCAGCAGGAGGCCGTAAAGAGGATGTTGCATCAGCAGCATGTTTCTCAGTTGCAGAGCAGGTCTATGAACAGCAGCTCCAGGAGATAGATGTCAGGGAACCGCTCATCCAGGTGGGGGGAACTTCACTCATAGGCGGGCTTGTTGATGCTGTGAGCACCATACTTGGAGGGATAGATGTTATCGTCCCGGAATACTCCCAGTACATTGGGGCTGTAGGTGCAGCACTTCTGGTATCTGGTTTAACCAAGAAATGAGGCCATAAAAATGAAGGTTGAATGCTACGATGAAAATGGGGCAGAAGTCTACGAGATGATCGCAAGACACATACTCCAGGAAGTACAGGTTTCCCGTGCTGTGAAGGATTTAAACATCTACGTTGATCCAAGGGAACCAGTTTTTATAATAGTTGTGAGATTTGAAAAGGCAGCAAACCCCATTCTTCTTGAAGACTTTGCAGACCACGAACTTGATAGTAAAGCCAATGAACTCTTCATAAGGATCAGGGATGAAACCTACCTACCTGATCTCCTTAAAAAACTATGGGAAATTGAGGGAAGAAACAAGGTACATCAGCCCAGCAGGTTTGAGGTCATAATAGATGATCCTAAATCTGATTTTAAGGAAATGATTGTTCGTGATCCTCAAGAGGATATGAAAAAGAAGGTATATGATGCAATGTTTCGAATAATTCCTGAGGGCTTCAGGGTTATAGAACATAAAAATGATGGAGATATCCTTGCAATGACATGTTCTGATAGTTTAATTAAAAAAGAATGGCTTGATAAGACAGATGAAATGATAGAGGAGATGAAGGAATAGTTTTAAATCCATAATTTTCCCATCATTTATACGGGTTTTAAATCTAAAAATAAGAGATTATAGGATATGTAAATGTCTTAAAAATCTGTCTTAAAAATGCAAACATTTTATAAATATTTTATAAAAAAAGTCATGTTTATTTGCAGAAAATATTCATTGAATAAGTATAAATAAGTTAAATAGTAAGTTAAACACTTATAAAATAAACAATTGTTATGAAGAATTGATAAATTATAATTCTGAATAAATTGGACTGAAACTTTTAATTTAATTCCTTATTCCCATTTGGAGGAACTAAAAATGAACGAATCAAAGTTTGCCCATATAACCAAGGTGCATCCGTGCTTCAACGAAAAGATGCATGACAAAGTAGGAAGAATACACGTCCCAATAGCTCCTAAATGTAATATTCAATGTGGATTTTGTACAAGGGAAATAAATAAATGTGAACAACGTCCCGGAGTTGCATCACGGGTTATGACAGTTGATGAGGCAGTTGAACACGTTAGAAAAGTAACATCTGAAATGCCAATAGCAGTTGTGGGTGTTGCAGGACCTGGAGATGCCCTATTCAATGAGGCAACCTTTGAATTCTTCAAACGCATGGACAAGGAATTCCCTGAACTCATAAAATGCATGAGCACAAACGGCCTCCTCCTGCCAGATAAAGCCGATGAAATTGCTGACATACATATAAACTCAGTCACAGTTACAGTCAATGCAATAGACCCTGAAATTGGGAGTAAAATTTATTCCAATGTATTTTACAATGGAAAACTCTACGAGGGTAAAGAAGCCTTTGAAATACTCTCCAAAAACCAGCTTGAAGGTATAAAAAAGCTGGCTGAAAGAGGAGTGGTTGTTAAGGTCAACGCAGTTTTAATACCTGGATTGAATGATAAACACATCATAGACATAGCCCACAAGGTTAAAGAACAGGGAGCATCGCTCATGAATGTAATACCGCTCATACCTCTCCACAAATTCAAAGACACACCAAGACCTGGCTGTGCAGAGCTCAGCGAAGTTCGAGATGCTGTTGAAGAGATACTGCCTGTGTTCAGGGCATGCACACAGTGCAGGGCTGATGCATATGGTGTTCCTGGAAAAGAGGATAAACACCTGGACATGACGCCAGCAAGCCACTACTGATGGGAAAATACCCTTAAAACCTCATAAATATCTCTTTTTCATATTTTCATGTGTTGATCATAGTTTAAATAACTCTAAATATGGAAATAGCTTTAAAAAAGATTTTAATGATTATATTCTAAGTTTCATTATTTTTACATAGTTTAAAATGATTTATTTTTTAAGGAACATAAAATCGAATTGATAACGATTTGATTAATGAGATAAATAACATCAGATTACTGAAATATCAACGAGTATCAAGTGATAAAAATGAAGACCATGTACTGGAAGAATGGAAAACTAACGCTTTTAGACCAGACAAAACTGCCCCACGAAATCACCTACCTGGAATGTGGAACCTACAATGAAGTTATAGATGCAATAAAAACCATGAAAGTTCGTGGAGCACCAGCAATTGGTGTTTCAGCAGCATTTGCAATGGCACTTGCAGAAAATGCAGGTGAAAATATGGAAAAAGCTGCAGAAGATGTGAAGAATGCAAGACCCACAGCTGTGAACCTTTTCTGGGCAGTTGACAGGGTGATGGATGCAGTGAAAAGTGGAGTTTCAGCACTGGATGAGGCCCAGAAAATGTACGAGGAAGACATGGAGACCCACAGGGCCATTGGAAAGTATGGATCTGAAGTGATAGATGACGGTGACACCATACTAACCCACTGCAATGCAGGGGCACTTGCATGTGTTGACTACGGCACAGCCCTGGGAGTTGTGAGGGGAGCAAGGGATGCTGGCAAAAATATCAAGGTGATATGTGATGAAACCAGGCCAGTACTCCAGGGTGCAAGGCTCAGTGTCTTTGAAATGCAGCAGGAAAAGATACCTGTAAGGTTGATAGTTGATGGTGCAGCAGGCCACATGATGCAGACTGGAAAGGTTGACAAGGTGGTTATAGGTGCAGACAGAGTTGCAAAGGGGGGAGTTGCCAATAAAATAGGATCCCTCATGGTTGCACTGGCAGCGAAACGATTCAACGTACCCTTCTATGTTGCAGCGCCCAAGAGCACATTTGACTATGAAAACAGTATCTACGACATTGAAATAGAGGAAAGAGATGCATCAGAAGTGTTATACGTTGGAAAATGTAGACTGGCACCTGAGGGAACAGCTGTTGAGAACCCTGCCTTTGATGTTGTACCATCAGACCTCATAACAGGGATCATAACTGAGGATGGGATTGTGAGGCCATTATAAAAATTTGTAAAAAAAAATATTTTATTAAAAAGCATTTTATGGGGAGATTTCAATCTATCCAATAATCCATCCATTTCAATTAATTTACCTTTAAAAAAAGTTTGTTATTATGGAAGCTAAAAAATTCTGGCATCGATCCCCATGTGCCAGACCCCCGGACTCTTGGATTTAACCTTCCTCTTACCCAGAATCTCAACCTTACGTGGATATGCTGTTTCTACTATCCTCTCAATTGGAGTTTCATAATCAGAGGCGAACTCGTAGTAATGGAGTGTTCCTCCAGATTTAAGGGCCTTAACAGCCTGCGGTAGAAATTGCCATGCTGTGCCTGGAAGGTTCATTATGATCCTGTCTGCTTCAACGTTGAGATAGCCTAAAACCTTCTCAACATCCCCTAAAAATGGTTTCACTTCACCCTTGAGTTTGTTGATTTCAGTGTTCCTCATCATGTAGTAGTAAGCCTCTTCATTGATGTCAATTGCGTAGATGGTTACGTTGCGCCGCTTTGCAATGGCAATGGAGAATGGAGCAACCCCTGCAAACATGTCGATTATGGTTTCACCATCTTCAACCTGGTCTCCTATTCTTCTGCGTTCTGTGGCTAATCTGGGGCTGAAGTAGACCTTACGCATGTCCAGCATGAATTTACATCCAAATTCAGTGTGAACAGTTTCTGAGGATCCATCCCCTGCAATATGCTCCAGCTCCCTGGTTCTGATGATCCCTTTGATTTCACTTTTTTTACGGAAAACTGCATTTCTACCTGTGAATTTAAGTGCAGCATCTCCTATTAAATATTTTTCATCCTCAAGATCCTCTGGTATCTCCAGTATCACAACTTCTCCAATGATATCAAATGATTTTTTGATTTCATCCATTTTTTCAGGGTCAATCTTTCCCTTAAGGTAATCTGTGAAACTTTTAGGATCCCTTCGCTGTGATTCAAACTCTGTTTCAACAACCTCTAAATTGCAGCATACCTCTTCTCCAATTAAATCCATTAACTGTGATTTTGGGATTTCCACAATGGGTATGAAAACGAATTCTCCAGAACGCTTTATTTTCCAGTCAAGATCTACAACTGACTCTTTCAGGAGCGTTCTGCGGATGTTATCTGCATTTTTTTTGGGAACTTTCAGGCCGATCATGTAATTCCTCAGATTATAAACATTTTTAAAAGTTTTTAGAATTATTTTTTTTAGAAAATTTTTTAATTCATTTATTATTCTAATTATTTTTTAAACTGCCCTTAACTCCTTTCAAACTGGACTTCAGAATCTTGAAGGGATATTATTAAAACAATCTAATATTTAATATTGAATGATGGATATAAATTTTAGATGTAGTTAGATTGATTGAGTTCATTATAAAATTTATCGATTTTTTAAAAAGAATGAAAAAGGTGATTTAATGCTTTACTTTATTGGACTGGGACTTTACGATGCAGGGGATGTTTCCCTGAAGGGTGCAGAAGCCCTTAAAAACGTGGATGCAATTTACGCTGAATTTTACACTGCAAGACTCTTTGGAACAAACATATCCTCCCTCGAAGAGATGTTAGGAGTTGAAATAACCATTTTAACAAGGGAACAGGTTGAAGAGGAGAACATACCCTTAAGAGAAGCTGAAACCAAGGATGTTGCCTTTGTAAGTGCTGGTGACCCATTGATAGCAACAACACATTCAGATCTCATGATCGAAGCTAAAAAAAAGGGAATAGAAACCCGTGTAATCCATTCATCATCAATACTCTCAGCAGCACCAGGAATTGCAGGTTTACAGGCATACAAATTCGGGAAGGTAACAACCATACCCTTTCCAGAGGACAATTACTTCCCACACTCCCCATACCTTGCATTAAAGGAAAATATGGGCTCTAAACTTCACACACTTGTACTTCTTGACATAAGGGCCCATGAAGACAGGTACATGACTGTAAACCAGGGATTGGAGTATCTTATGAAGGTTGAATCTGAACGAAAGGAAAATCTAATCTCAGGGGACACTCTTGCTGTGGTGATTGCCCGTGCAGGTGCAGATAAACCAGTTGTACGTGCAGATAAGATTAAAAAACTTTTAAATGAAGATTTTGGTGGTCCGCTTCATTGTTTGATGATACCTGGCAACCTGCACTTCATGGAAGCAGAGGCACTGGTTGTACTTGGCGGTGCACCACAAGAAATTCTTGAAGAGGATTTGTAAGTGGCTGGAAACCATTTATTTTACCTGACTTCTGAAATTCCATTATCTGAATTGATTTGACTACAGATTAGCCCTGAAGTTTTTAAATAGATGTAAAATTACGGAAACCCTCAAATATGAAACCCTCAAATGCAAAACCATTCCTTAAATGGGTTGGTGGGAAAAAACAACTTCTTCAAGAGTTTGATAAAAGAATGCCCCTACACATAAAAGGGGAAAAAACTATTAAGCGTTATGTTGAGCCTTTTGTTGGTGGGGGGGCAATGTTTTTCTTTTTAAAACGCAACTACCATGTTGAGGAATCATTTCTCTTCGATATAAACCCTGAACTCATAATCTCTTATCAAGTTGTAAAAAATGATTGTAAGAATTTAATACATAGATTAATGAAAATGGAAGAAGAACACCTGAATATGGAAGAAGATCATCGGAAAGAAAATTATTACAGGATAAGAACTGCATACAACCTGCAGATGCAGGATTTTGATTATGAAAACTACAGCAGGGAATGGGTTGAACGTGCTGCATACATGATATTTCTTAATAAAACATGTTTCAATGGTCTTTTTCGTCAAAACAAGAAAGGAGAATTCAATGTTCCATTTGGACGTTACAAAAATCCCAGAATATGTAACGAGGAAAATTTGATTGGGGCGAGCAGTGCCCTGGAGGGCACTGAGATTTTCTGTGGTGATTTCACAAAATCCAGGGATTACATAGAAGAAGGAAGCTTTGTTTACTTTGATCCACCTTACAGGCCACTTAATAGCACTTCGAACTTCACAGAGTACTCTAAAAATGGTTTTGATGATGTTGATCAGATCAAATTAGCTGATTTTTTCGAGAAAATGGATGATAGGGGTGCTTATTTGATGATGAGTAACTCAGATCCTAAAAATGAAAATCCTAAGGATAAATTCTTTGATAGATTATATCGAAGCTATAAAATTGATTCTGTACCTGCAAAAAGGAATATAAATTGTGATGGATCTAAAAGGGGCAAACTCAATGAGTTGATCATTATGAACTATTCCTTAACTTTCTGATTCAAGGATTAAACCTATTCAACAATTGTTCACCCATTTTTTTATGGGAGTTGATGTGCTGAGATGATTTTTTTTTATGGGTTTCTCAGTATTTAGCCAACGTACCCTCCAACATCAGCTTGTCCATGACTTCCAGATTTCTCTATGAATTCACACTTTTCAATGTTTTGAATGGGGATAATAACCCTTCTACTTCCCATTTCATGTTCACCATAATTTATCTCAATAAAACCTCTGACATTATCTATTTCTATTGATTCAACTCCAAATTCGCCTTTTTTAAAGTTGTGAACAGTTCCATTGACCATGTTGATCTCAATTTTATCTATCACATTTACACCCCACATCAATTGTTATACCTTATGTAACTCATTATTCATACAATCTTTGGCATGTATCTCGGATTTTTAACCGATTTATTTATTAAATAAAGGGATTATATTTTATATTAATTTATATTAAGATTGATGAACAGTTTTCACATGGAATTTTGATTCATATTTCAATTCAATCAATGGAATTTCAATGGATCATGTGAAATCATATTCATACAAGAATCAAATCATATTCATACAAAAATCATGATTTTTTATAACACTAACATTTGAAGATAAAAAAAATGTTTAATGGGAATAAAGATGTTAAAAGCAGAACGAATGGAGAGAAAGAAAGAAAAGCGGAGAAATGAAATATTGAACGCTGCAGGGAAATTATTTTTCTCCAGGGGCTACGATGATGTTTCCATTGACAGTATTGCCCAGGAAGTGGATCTGGGCAGATCAACTGTCTACCTGTACTTCGAAAATAAAGAAGAGATTTTTTTTGCCATTGTGCTTCGTGGATCAATTATATTCAATCTTCTGGTTAAAAATGGTGTTGATAAAGGAAAAACAGGACCTGAAAAGCTTATGGGATTCAAAGAAGCTTACCAAAAGTTTGCTGATGATTATCCAAACTACCTTCAGGCAATCAACTACTTCCTATCTGGAAGGTTCCACCTCTACGACAGAAAAACTGCAGAAAATGTAGAAGGTTTCAAAGGTTCTGGAGATGATTTCAAAAAGGATGAAATTTATTATGATGATTTCAAAAAGGATTTGGAAAATGGAAAAATAGTTTCAGATCTGCCAGTACCATGGTTTTCTTCTGTAGACTGTATAAATGAAATCCTTGATTTACGTGGAGAAATGTTAAATATCCTTCGAGATTCCATAAAATTAGCCATGGCTGAGGGAACCATCAGATCAGATTTGGATCCCACAGAGTTCATAGCTCTTTTGATGATCATCATGAATGGCATGGATAATATACCCCCAGATATCAGAAACATGCTTGAAATCAATGGTATAACTACTGAAAAATTTTTAGAGGATATTTGGGATTTTGTGGCCCGCATGATATGATTCATAGTTTAACTCTTTAATAAGTTTTTTTTAGAATTTAGCATATTTCAAGTCATCATTGACCCTAATTTTAGCTATTAATCTATTTTTGATCGATAAATTTATATATTGAATGACGCTACGTCATTAAATGACATCATGTCACAAGGTTATGTTGTAAATGATTAATTTATGATAAATCCAGATTAAAGGGATATACTGAAATGGGTTTTGAATCCCAAAATCTTAGATTTACTAAAATTGAATAAAAAAAACGAAACATAAAAAAATAAGGGATATCTGCTTAAAATAGGGAATAAAAAAAGAATAAAAGGATTGGAATTCATAAGATTAAAAATCGTAGTTAATATCTATAATTAATATCTAAGCAGGATGGTAAAGACATGGAATACAGTATAGAAGTCAAGGATCTCCGTAAAAACTATGGAGATTTTGTGGCTGTTAACGATCTGAACCTGAAAATCCGCAGGGGAGAAGTCTTCGGATTTCTTGGACCCAACGGAGCAGGTAAAACAACGTCCATCAGAATGATGGTTGGCCTTTTAAAGCCATCAAGTGGTGAAATTCTCATAAATGGAGAAAAAATAGAAAATATTGAGAGGGGAACAATCGGTATCTGCCCACAGGAACTGGTTTTATGGGAGAACCTAACCTGCAGAGAAAGCCTTAAACTCATGGGTGACATGTACGAGGTTCCAAAGGAATCCCTTAAACAGCGCATCAATAAACTCCTGAAGGACCTTTTCCTGGAAGAAAAGGCAAACACAACGGTTTCAAATTTATCTGGAGGTATGAAGCGCAGGCTGAACCTTGCAATGGCAGTTATCCATGAACCGGAAGTGGTTGTTTTAGATGAGCCCTCTGAAGGATTAGACCCACAATCTCGAAGGGTGCTGTGGAATTACATCAAATCAATGCGTGACGATGAGGGTAAAACAGTCATACTCACAACTCACCTTATGGATGAAGCAGACAGTCTCTCAGATAGAATAGCAATAATAGACCATGGAAAATTACTGCGCCTGGACACTCCTGAAAAACTCAAAAAGGAAATAGGGGAAGGAGATGTGGTTGAGATGGTTCTCTCAGATCCTGAAAAGAACTGTGAACTCCTAAATGAACTTGAAAACCTTGACGAGATCATTGCAGCATTTGAAATGGACGGCAAAATAAACATAAGGGCATTGAACGCTGTTGCTAAACTTCCAAGAATAATGGAACAGGTTGAAAGTACTGAGGTACGCATAGCAGACCTTTCTGTACGTCAGAACACACTGGAAGACGTTTTCATAGAACTTACAGGCACAGGACTCAGGGAATAAAGGCAGGAGCAACTAAAATGAAATTTTTAAGCATAGCATCAAAGGATATAAAAGAACTTTTAAGGGACAGAAGAGGCCTTTTTTTTATCCTGCTTTTCCCAATGTTTTTCATGCTGGTATTTGGATTTGCATTTGGAGGAATGGGTCAGAGTAACACTCCCCACAACATCGCAGTTGTTAACTACGATGAAGGAGCCACAGTAACCTACACCAATCAAACCATGAACTTCGGAAACAACCTCACCAATGTAATGGAAGATGTTAAGTACCAGAACAGTGACGTGCACATGTTCAACATTACAAAAACAACGCAAGAAAATGCTGACAAGCTACTGAAACAGAGGGATGTGGATGCAGAGGTTATAATACCTAAAGACTTCTCCAGGGCAAGTGTTGCACTCATAACCAACACGATCCAGTCCAGCACATCCTCACAAGCAGCAGTTCAATCAACAATCCAATCTACAGGAAATGCGTCCACAGACAACCTAACTTCCACAGTTATAATAAGGGGTGACACAGGATACATGGGTTTTGGAACATCCCAGGGAATTCTCACAGGTATCTTCCAGGGTTACCAGGATGATACAGTGAATGAGGTTCAAAACAGTATCAAAGGAACACCAGGAGCCCAGCCCCACCAGTTCATTGAAACCGAGGTTGAAGGAATACCTGGAACAGAAACCTTCACAAGCTTTGACTTCCTGGCACCTGGAATGATAGTATTTGCAATACTGCTTCTTGCAACCAGTGTTGCAGCAAGCCTGACAAGGGAAGTGAACACAGGAACTCTAGAAAGACTTAAAATGTCCAAGATGAAATCCTTCGACCTTCTATTTGGAAATTCAATTCCATGGACCCTTGTTGCAGCAGCCCAGGTTATCATACTCTTTGCAGTGGCAATTGCCATAGGATTTCACTGGCAGGGAAGCATCAACTCAATAGTACTTGCAGTGATAGTTGGTGTAATTGGTGGAATATCATCCATAGCACTTGGAATGATAATCGCAGCTTTTGCAAAAAACGAAAGGCAGGCATCAAACCTTGGAACCCTCATAACGGTACCTATGAGTTTCATGGTGGGGGCTTTCTTCCAGCTGCCCCAGGTTCCAATTGGAAATTTCATGGGCCAAACATTCCAGATATACGATGTACTCCCATGGACACACACACTCAATGCACTGCGCTCAGTTTTAACCTATGGCAGTGGTTGGGATGCTATATCATATCAGGTTGGTATGAGTGTGATTCTAACAGCCATACTCTTTGTGATTGGGGTGTTTTTATTCTCCAGAACAAGGCTGCGGGCTGAAAATTAAATTAACCAACCCTTTAATTTTTAACTTTCAATTTTTATTTTTTACTTTTTTAATTCAGTTTCAATTTTCAAATTTTTTTTATTATGTTAAAAAGATATTTAACAGAACATTCAAAAATAGAAGATAGTTTTAAAAATCGATGAGAGGTGAGGCAATGTCTGATAAACATGGACACAAACACCATGGTAAGTCCAGTAGGGATGTGCTCAGTGCTGAAGAAGTTTTGAAAAACATTGAAATTAAAAAGGGAGACATATTCCTTGATGCGGGATGTGGAGATGGATATCTTTCAATAGCTGCATCAAAACTCGTTGGAGATGAAGGGAAGGTACATTCACTGGATCTTTACGAAAAATCAATAGATTCACTCAAAAAAGAGGCTCAAGATGAAGGAATAACCAATATCACGGCAGAAGTCACAGATTTAACCCAGAAGTTACCCCTGGATGATAATGCCATTGATGTAGGGATTATGGCCAATGTTATGCATGGTTTTGCAGCAGAAGGTGAAGTCCCCGAGGTCATGAATGAGATAAAAAGGGTCATAAAGCCTGGAGGAACCTTTTCCCTTGTGGAATTCAGGAAGATCCAGAGCCAGCGCGGACCACCATATGAAATAAGATTAGGACCTGCAGATGTTGCTGAAATACTATCTCCATACGGATTCCAGATCAAAGAGGCACTTGAGATTGGGGAGTACCATTACATTGTAGTTGCAGTTAAAAAATGATTTAAAGATTATTTTTTTAATTTTTTATTTTACTAAATTTACTAAAAATATGTAAAGAAAAACATGATTTAAAGCAATCAGAGAGTTTTAATCATGGATTCAGTTATTTATTTTTTTTAAATAGGGATATGAAATTCTTTCAGTACATCTGAGTGTACCTTTCAAGAAAATCAGGATGATCCCTGTCCAATATTCTAAGGGCAGTCATGGCTTCAGGTGAGGTGCAGCAGCGTTCCTCCACAAGGTTTCTGAGGGTTCCATTTTTAATGTTCTCACGAACCTCCCTCAAAACAAAGTCCATTGAATTTTTGTTGTACGCAACGAGTTCTTCCTGTTCCATTTCATATATAACGTAGCTTTCTGTATCGTAACGGGTTGTAGGTGTTAGCATTGTATTCAGTTTGGCGTAAAATTCACATGAATCTTCTGAAAATAAGTCAACACCCAGGTAAGCCAGAAGTGGAATGAATGAAACGTCTGTGAATGGGAAGTAAATAGCTGAATTTGGATTCAGGGCTTCCCTTAACTTCACCATCATCTCAACCAGATCCATGGGCCTTCTCATAAGTTCTTCAGAGTTTGCAACCATAAAAACACTGTTTCCAAGTTCCTCAAGTTCCTGAGCACATTTAACCCTCAGATCCGGATATTTTGAGCCATGAATAACTGCAATCCCATTTTCACCAGTTTTCCTGGCATTTTCGACTGTCTGGTTGACGGACCATTCAGCAAGGGCTTTTGGAACGTTGTAGGGCATTGGTTCATCCTTTAATAGGGGTAATGAATCATCTGTTTTTAGGGTTGATGGTGTTTTTGCACCTTCATATTTTCCAAGTCTTCCTGGACCATCGTGTAGGGTTATTTCAAGCATTAGCATCACTTATCTTTAAGATTCTTCCTTTAAAATGTATTATTTACCTTATTATTCATAATCTTCTTGTTATCTGTAACCTTTGTGTAATTTTTAAGAAAAGGTTCTTTTCAATCAGTTAATTGATCTGTTTTGATGTTATTTAAAATGTTGAGGGTTGAGAAAATGATTTTTCTATCTCAAGTTTTTCAACCTCACTCCAACCCATTTGAATGTGTAACCTAAAAGGTTACAGTTGGAGATTTTTGCACAACCTATATATATGCTGAACATCACACCTAGAACATGAAAATCACAAGTTTTCACACAGAGCCGTACTATACAGAGGGCGTGAAATAGAATGTCATTTCTAAATCGCTTAAAAAATATGTTAACTGGGGATGAAAACCCCGAAAAGGAATCAGCAGAGAATTCAGTGGAACAATCAGAGTCAGAAGTGAAAACAGAGAAACCAACAGAAGAAAAACAAGAAACAGTCAAGGAATCAGTTTCCAAAACTAATGAAACAAAATCTAAGGAAGCCATCAAAAAAGATGTTGAACCCGTAGAAGAAAAAATAGAAACTGATACAGAAATAAGCAAAGAAGCAGTAAAAACAGAGAAATCTGATGATGAATCAGAGAAGGTATCAGTAAGGGAAGAAAAATCTGAAAAACCCAAAACTGAAAGGAGTGGTATTATGACTTTACTTGAAGGAAGAGAAAAAGCTACTATAACCCGTGAAGATATCGATGTAAACTTCAAACAGGAAATAATGGACGCTGGCGCAGAATCTGTGGCAGTATGTTTCCAGTGCGGTACATGCTCAGGAGCATGTCCTTCTGGAAGGAGAACACCATACAAAGTAAGGCAGCTTGTAAGAAAGGCAGTAATGGGCCTTAAAGAAGATGTCATATCTGATGACACAATCTGGATGTGCACAACCTGCTACGAATGCCAGGAAAGATGCCCAAGAGGAATCAAAATCGTGGATGTTGTTAAGGCTGTAAGGAACCAGGCAGCACACGCAGGATACATGGCACCTGCACACAAAGCAACAGGATCATTCGTTATAAAAACAGGACACGGTGTGCCTATAAACGATGCAACCAAAGCTTTAAGGAAAAGCGTGGGCCTAACTGAATTACCACCAACCACACACGAATTCCCAGAAGCACTTGAAGAAGTCCAGAAAATAACCAAACTCACAGGATTCGACAGTCTCATAGGATACAACTGGGAAACCGGAGAATTAGAATAAGGAGGAATCAAGATGGCATTTGCATATTTCTTAGGATGTATAATGAACAACAGGTACCCTGGAATCGAGAAATCAACCAGGATCCTTATGGAAAATCTCGGAATTGAAATCAAAGACATGGAAGGAGCATCCTGCTGCCCAGCACCAGGTGTTTTCGGTTCATTCGACAAAACAACATGGGCTTCAATAGCAGCAAGGAACCTGACCATAGCTGAAGACATGGAAATGGACATTATGACCGAATGTAACGGATGCTTTGGATCATTGTACGAAAGCAACCACCTCCTTAAAGAAGATGAAGAGTTCAAAGGAAAAATTAACGGTGTCCTATCTGAAGTTGGAAGGGAATTCAAAGGAGACATCAACGTAAGGCACTTTGCAGAAATTCTCTACAAAGATGTGGGAATTGAAAAACTCACAGAAACCTTCACAAAACCATTAGGACTCAACGTTGCAGTTCACTACGGCTGCCACTTCCTCAAACCAAGCGCTGAAATTGGAATCGACGACCCAATCAAACCAACCATACTTGATGAACTCGTTGAAGCAACCGGTGCAAAATCCGTACCATACAAGGACAAAATGATGTGCTGCGGAGCAGGCGGAGGTTTAAGGGCAAGAGACCTTGATGTAACACTTGACTACACCAAAGAAAAACTCGACAACATGACAGAAGCAGGAGTCGACGCAATAGTAAACGTCTGCCCATTCTGCCACTTACAGTTCGATGTTGGCCAGAAAGAAGTCAACAAAAAATACGGAACCAACTTCCAGATACCAGTTTTCCACCTTGCACAGCTCTACGGACTTGCAATGGGATTAAAACCAGAAGAGCTAACAGTCGACGCTCATCAGATAAGCACAGACCCAGCTCTTGCAAAATTGGACGTAATAACCGGTGGAGAATAAATTTCTCCCCCATATTTTTTTTAAATTAAATCAATTCATTGCAATGCTTAAGGATTGTATCATTTGAGATCCACGCTGTATTTTTTCAAAATTCCTTTTTAAATTCAACTTGGTTGAGTATAGGAGAACCTATTCCTTATTTCAACAAATTATAAATGATTCAGTGTTGATAATCTATTACAAATTTAATAACTCATGTTTAGGTCTTAAATCCATTATAACCCAAAAAATTTAAACTTTAAAAACAAAGATCATTTTGGAAGATCATTGGTTTTATAGTGGGTTCTCAATCAATTATGGAAGAAGTAACTGATAAAATTAGTAAAAAAAGTTTTAATTAAAAAATATAATAAATAATAAGTAAATCAAAATAATCAAAATTTTAAACCATCTAAGAAAGGGGTGTTTTCTCATGTTCGTTGCAAGTCTTGTGGGAATATTCAAATTCAATGAACTACCTGAAAAATACGGGCCATTTGTACAGTACAAAGCATCAATAGAAAAAAGACAAGTTAAGGATACTGATGAAATAGCGATACTCAACATAAGTGGTACTGAAAGCAATCACGTGCTCTTCCTGGACTCCTATGATAACATAAAACAGATAGAGGCAGAGTTAAAGGAAGCAGATGCTGATATTAATTACCACACCAAGAAAATACTGGAAGGACATTTATGAGTGATCTACCTGCAGAACAGACATGGATGGTGCTTGTTGAATTACTGACAGACCTGAGAAAGAAGAACGTTGAAATATCTCCTGCCCTCACAGAGGACATCAGGATGGCGAAGACAACAATAAACTTCTACAAGATTAACCCTGCAGATCCAGAGCGCATGAAGGAAGTTGGGCGTATAAACAATTTTTTAACTTCTATTCAGGACACATTGATGGGACTTGCAGAGGCTGAAGGCGAAGGTTATGCCGATCAATGGCTTGAAAAGCTTACAAAAGCCTCTCGTGGGGAAAAGGTTTATGATGTGCCGGATAAACGGTCAAAATATGTTGTAGGGGCTCCCTCAGGATTTTCAATGGTCAGGGTCACCTTTAAAAAACCCCAATCTGAAGACAGGGTTCAGGAAATTGCTGAGTACCACAACGTTATAATTGAATTTGAAACTGATGAAGTTGTGGTGATCTACGGGGATAAGGTTAACATACAACATAGTCTGAAGGAAATGGCTCCCTTGTTCAGTGAGTGATCCCATAAAAACATTTTTTTAAGATCAAAGACTTTCTAAAATCAAATATTTTAGAATAAAATGTTGTTTTAAAGTTATTTTAAAATTTTATCTCATTAGAATCAATGCATTATAAAATTTAATAAAAATGATCCATTTCAATAAAATGATTTAAAAAAAGCCAAATTTAAGGTTTCAAATGGAATATGGAACTTCTTTTTAAGAAAACAATTTTTTAGAGGACTTTACCATGAAAATACTTGCAGTAAGCGACATACACGGTAAATATCACAAGATCTTAGATTACCTTAAAAATAATCATGTGGATATCATAATAATTGCCGGCGACATAACCCACTTTGGACCATCTGAACTTGGAGAGGAAATATTAAATGAAATAAGTTCTTTTAACATTCCAGTTTTTGCAATACCTGGCAACTGCGACCAGACCTGCATATACAATGAAATAGATAACTCCAACGCAGTAAATATACATGGAAGAAACGTGGTAATTAAAGATGTTGGTATCTGTGGTTTTGGAGGTTCCAATCCAACACCCTTTGAAACACCCCTGGAATTTGAGGAAGTCCAGATCTACGAAGAGGCTAAAAAAACCCTTGAAAGCATAAAGGACCAGAAAATAACCCTGTTTATAACTCATGCACCTCCAAAGGGAACCCGGGCAGATCTCCTGCCTTCAGGGGATCATGTTGGAAGTGAAGCCGTGAGAAAAATAATAGAGGAATTACAGCCCACCCTAAACATATGTGGCCACATACATGAAGCAAAGGGTGAAGACAGAATTGGGAAAACCTGTATAATTAATCCGGGTCAGTTATCTGCAGGTAACGCCTGTTTGATAAATATAGATGAATCTGATGGGGATGTTCAGATGAATCATGAAATCATAGACCTTTGATTAAGAAATGGATTGTTCACAATAACCTAAAATCCAAGTTTTAAATAGAAAATAATTTAAATAATGTTAACATAACCTATATTTTGTTTCAAGTTATTGTATAAAGCCTTTGTATTCTATTTGAGGTGAGAAATTGAAAATGATTATGGTTGAAGGAGAAGTAACCGGTAAAAGATATAGGGAACCCTTTTCAAAGGGAGTTCTTGCCAGGTCACTAACTCGGGCAGAGATGGATCCAAACAAGGCCTACACCTTCGCATCCAAGATAGAGGCTCACCTTAGAGAAGAAGGTATCGGTGTCATAAATTTAAATGATCTCATTGTGATCGTCCGTGAAAAGTTAAGGGAAGAAGATGAAGAGATAGCTGAAAAGTATGGAATGTGGAAAAGGATAAGAAAATGTAAAGAACCCCTTATAATACTTATCGGAGGAGCTTCAGGTGTTGGAACATCTTCAATTGCATTTGAAGTTGCAAACAGACTTGGAATAAGGAACATGATAAGTACTGATATGATAAGGGAAGTAATGCGTAAAATCGTGTCCAAGGAACTTCTTCCAACCATCTACGAGTCAAGCTACACAGCCTACCGTTCCCTTAGAATACCCCCACCACCTGAACTTGATGAGATTCTAATTGGATTCAGGGACCACGTTGATACTGTAAGTATAGGTGTGGAAGCTGTTATTGAAAGGGCCCTGAAAGAGGGTATAAGCATAGTTATAGAGGGAGTTCACATAGTCCCTGGCTTTATAAGGGATGATCTTGTAAACAGAAACAATGTTACAATGTTCGTACTAACCCTGCATGATGAAGATGTTCATAAAGGAAGATTTTATTCCCGATGCAGACAAATGTGGGCTAGAAGACCACTTAAACGTTATATGAACTATTTTGGAGCCATAAGAAGAACACATAAATATTTTGAAAGTCAGGCAAACAAACATCATATTCCTGTCATTGAAAACATTGATGTTACAACAACGATAGACTCCATAATAGAGGATATTACAAAGACCTATGGAAGTGAAGAAGATGTTGGAAAAGATAAAAGTTAAGGATGTAATGACAAAGGGTGTTATAACAGTTCCACCAAGTGAAGATGTTGTTTTTGCCTTTGAAAAACTCATGAAACATAAGGTAAGCTCCTTACCAGTGGTTGATGGTGATAAACTGGTTGGAATAGTCACAGCAACTGATCTGGGCCACAACCTTATACTTGACAAGTATGAACTGGGAACCACAGTTGAGAAGGTCATGGTGAAGGATGTTGTATGTGTGGACCCAGAAAAAAACCTTTTAGAAACAGTTAAAACAATGAATGACCATGGTGCTGAGGGTGATATAATAAATCAGCTCATTGTTATGGAAGATAAAAATATAAAAGGTATAGTATCCGATGGAGATATAATAAGGGCCATAAAAGTTTAAAACTTTTAAAGGACTTTTTTTTATATTCTTTTTATAGATAACTTTTTTTAAAAGATTTAGAATTTGAAATAACTTAAAATTCAGTATTTATTTTTAGATCAGCATTTGGGACGGGTTCAGCCACCTAAAAAAATATATTAAACATTCATCTATCTCAATAAAATCATTAATAAGATCATAAAATCAATAAGATCATCCTTTTTTTCAACAAGTTCCATTAAACATTTTAAATATGAAAAACCCCGATTTAAACTTGTAATAATTTTAAAAAAAAGAACTATAACTCCTATTTAAAAATAAAAAGTATAAAAAAAAGTATTTAAAAATTATTAAGAATGTTGATGTTTTGCAGTCCTATTGGGTGTTGCGGGGAGTTACTCTGGGTATGAATGATTGGCATACGCTGGGATATTTCTTTCCAAGTTCCATTTCCAGTTTTTCAATGATTTCAGCTTCGATTTCTTCACTTTCTTCAGTGGACACTGAAAAGCTGTTTCCCTCAAGCTTGGCCTTTATGAATTCTTTACCCATGCTTATCTCAAATTCTATGACTCTTCCTCCATCAACACTTCTTACAAGGTCCTCCATTATATTCTCACTTAACTTCAAGAGTTTCCTGCCTTCTGGTGTGTATATGTTTTCTTCTGTTGTAATTTTCTTTATAAGAAATGGTGCACAACCCTCTGTTCTTGCAGATTTTCTGTTTATCCAGAAGAGCACAGTCATCAACTTCTTGTGTGGATCCAGTTGGCTTTCAAATTTTAATGTTTTCATTCATGCAAACCCCCTAAAAATTTCCATAAATCAAGTTTTGTCCAATTGAAAGTTACTTAACCAATTTAATTACTTAAATGATGTCAAGTGGTTCCATTACAACACTATTCACATACCTCCTGCTGGTTAACGTCTTAAAATTATTGAAAGTGTAGTTCAGAGTTTTTCAGTCCATTTCCTTAATTTCACGGGCCATCTGTTTTCCAATTTCGTAGCAATGGTCGAGTTCATCTTCCTCAGGAAGGTAGTTCACCTCGTAGTCTGTGGAAACTTCAAATCCACATTTTTCAAGTTCATCTGCAAGTTTCTTCACAGCTCTGCCGCTCCAGCCCATTGAACCAAAGGTTGCAGCTTTTCTTTTAGTACCCGTCATTTTGAAGTTCAAACCCCGTAGGTAGAATATGAGATCCCCCACACTTGGGTAGGGTTCGTTGAACATGGTTGGAGCTCCAAAAAGCACTGCTTTGCTCTGGAGTATGTCCTTCACGATTTCACTTCGCTCATCCTCATGGAGGAAGTACATTGAAACCTTCACTCCTTCACTCATAAGACCTTCTGCAATTGCATGGGCCATCATCTGGGTTGATCCATGCATGGTGTCGTAGACAACAGTTGCCCTATCCTCACATTTTCCAGTTGCCCAGTCAGTGTAGGCACCTATTATCTGCATAGGATCCCTCCAGATCTGACCATGTGCAGGTGCAATTAACTTTATTTTATCGAGTAATTCCAATTTAGTTACTTCATCAAATTTTCTTAGTATAAGTCCTGAAAATGGGGTTAATAGGTTAGCATAGAACTTGCATGCCGCACCCATGAGCACATCTTCAGAGATTTCATCACTGAACCTCTCCATGAAACAGAGGTGCTGACCAAAGGCATCATTTGAAAAGAGAATCCCCTCCTCCATGAGCATTGTGAACATGCTGTCAGGCCAGTGAAGCATCTTAGCCTCGAGGAATGCAAGGGTTCTACCACCAAGATCAAGGGTGTCACCTGTTTTAACTGTGTGGAAGTCAACATCCTTGAGTGAAGGATAATGTCTTTTCAGGCCGTTAACAGCCACTGCTGTGCAGTAAACCCGTGCATCCGGGAATTTTTTGCACAGCTCTGAAAGGGCACCGCTGTGATCCTTCTCAACGTGGTTCTGGATTATAACATCCACCTTGAACTCCCGGTTTTCCTGTTTGAATGCATCCTCAATCCTTCCCCACATCTGAGCTGAGCTTCCAGGATAGGTGTTGTCTATAACTGCAACCTTATCCTCTCCAAAAACCATGTAAGCATTGTAGGTTGTTCCATTAACTGTGTATCCATGATAATTTCTCAGATCCCAGTCCCTAACTCCAATCCAGTACACACCATCTGTGATTTTTATTGCATCGGCTTTCATTTTTCATTCCTCCAAAGTGAAACAAAGATTCAAAGTACTAAAAATTTCAATAAAACATTATTGTACCATAAATATTATTAATTATTGCTGGAGTTACATATAATTTTTATGTTAAAAGAGGTTTAAGACAAATAATTGGGTTTAAAAAGAGTTTTAAAGATTTAATTTAATCAAAATTTAAAAATAATCCGTTTTAGTATACTTCTTTAAAAAATTATCCCAGAAATCCAATTAAGTAGGAAGTTAGGAAGTAAAGGGATGCAGAGATCAGGATACATGCAGGGATGGTGAATATCCAGGTTGTTGCTATATGTTTTATAACGTCCAGCTTCACAGTTGAAGTTCCTCTGGCAAGTCCAACACCAATCACAGAACCCACAAGGGTTTGTGTAGGGGATATTGGCATTCCATAGAATGCAAAAAGCAGTGTTATTGTTCCAGCAGAAATCTGGGCTGAAAAACCCCTTGTTGGAACGAGTTCAGTGATCCTACGACCTATTGTATCGGTTATACGATTTCCTGCAATTAAAATTCCAAGGACCAGTCCAAGGGCACCTAAAAATTTTATTGAAAAACCCATGCTGGAGCCAACAGTAACGTACAGCACACCTGTTGCAGCTGCAATATCTATAGCACCAACGCCTAAAGCTGCCAGTGAAGAACTTCCTATCTGAAGGTATGAAAAAACCTTCTCCAGCCTGTCCTTGTAGGAGATGTTTCTGTTTCCAGGCTTCAAAAGCACCCTCTTCAGTAGGAAGTAAACTACAAAACCAGCTGCAAGACCAATAAGTGGAGATGTGAGCCAACTGAGTGCTATGTAACCTGCAGTAACCAGGTTGAGGTTGTGCAATCCTGCGTATGCAATTCCATAACCCAAAACTGAACTTACAATGGCATCGGATCCAGATATGGGTATCTTCTTTATGAGGGTTATGGTTATCCAGATTCCTGCAGAAAGGGTTATAACAAAGGCACCCAGAATTGACATGAACTCTGGAGGCACGATACCGCTGCCAACAGTCTTTATAACGTTAGCTCCAAGGAAGATAGCACCGATAAATTCGAATAATGCCCCTAAGATAAGGGCATTTCTCATTTTAAGAGCTCCACTTCCAACAACAGTGCCCATTGAGTTTCCAATATCGTTGGCTGCAATGTTGAATGCCATGTAAACTGCAGTTACAATACCAATGATCAGCAGGAGTTCCATGTACAATAATTATGGAGTATAGATATAAAAATACTCTTTGCAATTCCTTAATCCTGAAATAAGCAGTATTCTCCCCATATAATCCCCATAGTTTTAACCAACATAGTATGAACGCGATCGCAAGGTTCAAATACTAAAAAGCACCAAGTTTAAATGGGCTAGACCGGAGGGTCAGGGGTCCTCTGTAAGCGCATATCCCCTATACGGCGCGGTTGAAGTTCAAGAGGCGGCAGGTTAACTGGGAAATGGCCCAGGATCTCGATGTAGAAACCTCGTCCCGCAGGATCAGTGGTGGCAGGGTTTCGGCTGTAGGGCCGGGGTTAACTGTCTTAACCACAGGAACGGATCAGGTCTGGAAAGAAGCAGTTCTACTGCGGACAGCTGATGCTTGTGGAGCAACGGGGTGGAGTCGGGTTTCTGGATCACCAGTTTTCAGGAGGCCTGTCCACTCTTGAACACGCCCACTTTTAAAAAAACCCTTTCAAAAAGGTTTCATTGAATCCTATTCCCTTTCATCAAATTTTTATGGAAGATTTAGGGCAAACTTTAAAAGGGAGTTAAATCTAACATTAAAATGATTCCAATTCAAAGAAGTTTTTTAAGGAACATTACTTTAAAAATATTCCTTTAAATATTGTTACTGTCGGGGTGGCCCAGCCTGGTACGGCGGTGGCCTGCTAAGCCACTGATCCCTTGGATCACCCGGGTTCAAATCCCGGCCCCGGCGCTTTAACCTATTACTCCTCATTTTAGCTACATAATCCCTTTAATATTAACCCTTTAATATTAATTTATTAATCAATTTATTTCAATTTTATTAAATTAATTCACTGATATTTCGTTTATTTACCAATTAAGTAATTATCTGAATTAATTACCCATATTCCCATGAAGTTTCCATTCAAATTATTTTAATATGAAATAAATTTTAATATGAAATAAACTGATTCTTATCTAATGGTTTGATTTCAATTTGGATACTGAAGAAATATAATAACTAAACCTAGTTTTTAAAACTCATTTTAGAATGTTTTATTCACAGATTCAACACATATTAATACTAGATTTATTTGTGAAATATCCTACCAAGAGAAGTTAAAAAAAAGTTGAATTTTTATAGAATGATCTGGGTGAAAAAAAATGGAAATCATGTACGTATTACCAGTTTTAGCAGTTTTAGTTTCGTTTTCACATCTTTTTATAAGTAAAAAACCACGAACCAAAGATCGGGTTGTGGAAATCTTTTTAATGTATTCTTTGGTTATATTGGTAGGTTTAAGTTCTATATGGGCATTTATGGGTCATGCATTTGCCTCAGCGGAGGTTGCAGCCTATATTGGTTGGCCTGCTGGAAGTCCATTCCAGTTTGAAGTGGCATGTGCAAACCTTGCCCTTGGAGTTATAGGAATAATGTGCCTGAAGTTCCGGGACAACTTCTGGACTGCAACAGTTACTGCGTTCACCATATTTTACTGGGGAGCAGCATACGGCCATGTAATGGACATGATCCAGCATGGTAACCATGCACCAGGTAATGTAGGAGCCCCAATTTACTTCGATATTATACTCCCTACCATCTTAATAGTTCTCCTTGTAGCCCATAAAATTCTTGAAAAAAATAACCAAAAACAGTAATTTCATCTTTTTTTATTCTTTTTGCCGTGATAATCAGAAGGATATTACTGAGTTTATAATAAAATTAAGATTATAACAAATTTCAAGGACAAAAAAAAGTAGGAATATAAAATGCCCAAACCCCTCCTCAACAATTTAAAAACCTTTGAAAGATTTAAAAATGATAAAAAAACTGCCATAGTAACTGATGTGGATGGTACCCTGAGTGAAATAGCTCCAACCCCGGGGGAAGCTGTTTTAACCCCCTCCATGAAGGAGGTTCTTCTAGAACTGTCAGAGAAATTCTATATGGTTGCAGTTGTTAGTGGAAGACCTGTTGAAGATGTTATGAGGATGATTGGAATAAAAGGGCTTTTATACGTTGGTAACCATGGTATGGAATACATGAAAAATGGGCTTATCCATGTTGAGGAGGATACAAAAAGGTACCTTCCACTTATGAATGAAGCAGCTTGCAAAATAAAGGCGGAAGAATCCTGCAATGTTGAAGGAGTTCTCTTTGAGGACAAGGGGCTCTGCTTTTCAATACACTACAGACTCTGCAAGGATCCCAGTGCCAGAAAAATCTTGTTGAACACCCTTAAAAATATGGAAGAGCTGAAAGATCTTCAAATAAAAGAGGGCAGAAAGATAATTGAGATAAGACCCCCTGCAGGGTACGATAAAGGTAAAATTCTTGAAAAAATCATCACCGAACATGATATAAGCAAGTTACTGTATCTTGGAGATGATGTAACAGATGCAGATGCATTTCGGAAGCTGAATGAACTCAAAAGCCAAGGTAAGGTGGATGGTGAATCAATAATAATTCTCTCAGGTGAAGTACCCTCTAAAATTAAGGAGGATGCTTCTCACTTCCTTGAAAGCGTGGATGATGTTCAAAATTTTTTTAAATGGCTTTTAGATTAAATTAAATACTCTTGTTGTTGTTGAAGAACTCCTCAATATCCTTGAACTGTTCTGTGATCCAGTGGTATATGTTCCTTTCATTTATAATTCCCTTTAAACCATTGATACGTTTTTCACGTTCATTTTCATCCATTGTAACTGCTTGGTATAGGGCTTCAGCAGTCTGGGTCACATCAAATGGATTCACATTCAGGGAATAATCCTTAAGCTCTTCATAGGATCCAGCATGTTCTGAAAGTATTAAAACGCCGTTATTTTCATTTACAACAGAACCCTCCTTTGAAACTATGTTCATACCGTCACAGATCGGATTCACCATTAAACAGTCGTAATGTTTGAAGGCTGCAGTCACAAGGAGATAATCTGCCTTGAAGATCTCTTCGATTGGCTTCCAACCCTCCTTTGAATATTTTGCATTGATATGCCCCACTACTTTATGAATTTCCATCCTGTAATCCCTGTATTCATTGATCTGCTGTCTTGTTGGCTTTCCAGTGGTCAGAAATTTAACCTTCCCATGGAATTCAGGGTGCTTCTCAAGGAAAAGATCGTAGGCCTTAAAACCCCTTATTATATTTTTACTGAGATCTGCACGATCCGTTCTGTAGATGAGAAATGCATCCCCTTTGATCTCATGGATGGTCTTTTCCTTCTTTAGAACTTCATCTGTTTTTGACAGTTCTTCAAGCCCCTCATAATCAACAGAAATTGGATAACTCTTTACAAGAATTTCACGGCCTTCGTAGTGTACAGTATTATTTTCAAAGTCCACTTGGTCTGCGTAAGCTTCACAGGTCCTGAGGAAGTTGTTCACATATTTTTCTATATGAAAACCAACTATGTCGTTGGATAGTAGTCCAGTTACAATTGCCTCCTCCATGTAATCTGGTAAAATACAGAAGTACTCCGGCTGAGGCCATGGTATGTGAATGAACTGGCTTAAAAAAGTATCTTCAAGCTTTTCACGGATGTAAGCAGGACAAAGATAAAGATGGTAATCCTGCAGAATTATCAGGGCTTCTTTATCATTTGAATTTGATTCTTCCACAACCTTATCTGCAAAACGTCTATTAACATGAACGTAACCATTTTTCCACGCCTTATGGATTTTATCATCAATTTCAGGTGTGTATGGAGGATTCCACATGTAGTGCTGGACGAACCAGAGAAGAGGATTACTTATCACACTGTAATAATCTTCATACCTTTCAGGATCAACACTCACAAATGGAACCCAGAATTTGGGCTCATCCTCAGGCACAGGAACCCTACCATCTGGAAATTTCTCTGCAGCAACCTTATCCCCCTGAGTCATGGTACTGGCTATCCACGTTCCCTTCACAGTTTCCATAATTGGAAGCAAAGTTGATACAAGCCCTCCAGCACCCCTTCTACCTTCAAGAATTCCGTTATCCCCCTCATGGAATTCCACAGGGCCCCTGTTGGATGCAACGATCAAATGTTTATCTGCTAAAAATTTATCTATCTCCTGAACTGGATCCTCCTTTTGAATAAAAAATCCCCCTCCACTATTTTAACACATAAAAACTCCTTAAAAATATTTAAATCATCATTTTTACCTTATCCACAATTATCTGTAATTTTTCAGATGATCTGGCTTCCATATACACTCGAAGTAATGGTTCAAAGCGTGAAGGTCTTACGAGTATGTAAGAATCCTCCCAATCAACTCTTACACCATCTGTAGTGTTCAAAACACCTTCGTTAACCAGAGAATTTTTAAGATCTTCAACAAGCTTGGCTTTCTTTTCATGTGGACACTTAACTGAAAATCCAGTTCTCTGATACTCTGGAATTTCTTCTGCAATCTTTGATAAGGGTTTGTTCTCTTTGCAGATTATTTCAAGCATCTTTACAGATGCAAACACCGCATCGAAGCAGGGATTAAATTTGGGGAATGTATAGAGTCCAGGTTCATCTCCACCAAAAACTGCTCCAGATTCAACAGTTCCATTTAAAACAAGATCAACAGGGGTTTTAATGATACTACCTCCATATTCGGACACTATTTCATCCAAGATTCTTGAAGCCACAACTGAAGACACAACAGTGCCCCCTGGATTTTCGCGCAATGCTTCGCGTGCAAATATTCCAAGGATGGTCTGGTCACGTATTGTATTCCCTTTTTCATCCAGAAATATTACTCTGTCGCCATCGTTATCAATTGCAATTCCAATATCTGCACCAACAGACTTTATAAGGTTAGATATCATGGCAAGACTTTGAGGGCTGGGTTCTGAAAACCGTTCATCAGCTTTAGGGCCTTGACATCCAATTAGTATGGTTTCACATCCAAGCCTACCTAAAATTTCAGGGGCAAAGGGCACAGCTGATGCATTTGCACAGTCCAAAACCACCTTGGGGGCATGATCCTTTATAAGTTTTCCATCAACATTTGCAACAACGGCATCTATGTATTGAGCCTTGTAATCGTATACGTAGGATAGGGAACCTATATTCTCCCAGTTAACTTTTTCAGCACGTTCTGTTGCCATTGGAATTTTGTAGTTACTGAATATCTTAATGCTGATTTCATCAGAATGTAGATGGGATGTTGTGACAGTCATAACCACCTTTGCATTGTAAAAGCCGGCACCATAGTGGATTGCAGGTATTGGTGCCACACCAAAATCAATCACTTCAACACCTGCAGCTATCAAACCTGCAGTTGCAGCCCTTTTTATCATTTGAGAAGCTTGATTTGTATCTCTCCCAACCACAATGGTATTTCCGTTGCTTAAAAAGTTTCCCACCATGGTTCCGAGGTTGGATGCAAATTCATTGCTGATTTCGGAGTTTACAACACCCCTTACTTCCCTGACGTATAGAGACATTCTAAAAACTCCTTTTTATTCCAGATTGAGAGTTCATATGAATTAATTTCAAGATAATCTTAATATTTAATTCATCATAAATGTGATTTTAACTCAAATTTTCATTGTCCTATTTTTCATAACATTACAGCAACTTCTAGAAATCTGCATCCACAACTGAATCTGGAATTATATTGGTCTGGTTTGTTATGTGTCTTGATGATTTTACAATTGAATTTTTGCCTATCTCAACCCTACTGCCTGTAACAACTCCATTCTCTATGATGGTGTTTTCATTGATGGTGCAATGAGTGTCTATGATGCAGGCACTTAAAAATGAGTTTTCCTTCACAACACTGTCTGAGAGAATCACGGACCCCTGAATGGTGCTATTTTTTCCTATAAAAACTCCATCTCCAATAACAGTTCCCCTGGATATGGTACTTCCATCATCAAGAAAGCAGTTGTTTCCAATAACAACCGGTCCCTCTATGCGCACTTTTTTCCCGATATGAATATTTTTACCCAGCCACATATTCCCTATTTTACCAATACTCTGCTTTGCACGTTTTTTATAGATTTTCTCCCGAATTTTTCGGTTCAAAATATCATAGGTTGCTTTCAGGTAGGTTTCAGGCCTTCCAACATCGTTCCAGTAACCTTCAAAGATGTAGCCATATATTCCTGCATCTTCTGCTATCAACCTTGGAAACACTTCCCTTGAAAAGTCTATCTCCCCTTTTTTATCATCAAAGAAGTCGAATATTTCAGGTTCAAATATGTATATTCCAGTATTTGCAAGCTTACTGAAAACCTGGTCTGCTGATGGCTTTTCAAGGTAGTTTATTATCTTGGAATCCTCATCAAGCACAGCTATTCCGAAGTGGGCTGGATCCTCAACATGGGTTAAAACAAGGGTTGCTAAAGCTCCTTTATCCTTGTGAAACTTTAGAACATCCTTAAAATTAACGTTACTTATAACATCGCCACTTAAAACTAGGAAAGTGTCATCTATATATTTTTTAGCCTTTAAAACACTTCCTCCAGTACCCATGGGGGATTTTTCCACTGAATAGCTGATGTTAACTCCCATACTGGATCCATCCTGGAAGTGCTGCTTTAAGCTATCCGGCCTGTAGTTCAATGTCATTAATATGTCTTTAAAACCCATAGATTTAAGTCTTTCCACAGTATGTTGGATTATGGGTCTGTTAACAAGTGGAATCATGGGTTTTGGTCTGGTAAACGTTAAGGGGCGCAGTCTTGTGCCCTTTCCACCAGCCATGATCACAGCTTTTACCAAAATAAACACCACCAAAAAAAAGGTTTATCTACAAATAAAACAGTCAAATGGCCTTTTTTAGCTATATTCTCTTTACTACTTTATGTTGGCCAAACAATAAATACCTATCGAAAAAAAGGTTTAAACTCCTTTAATGGGACTAAAAATAAATATAAAAGGAAAACTCAATTAAAAATCTGTTTTATACCTTTTAATAGTGCTCATGTTCAACAACTGGTTTTAAACATGTTACAAAATTTTTTCAAGTGCATTTGCAAGTCTTTTAATTCCTTCCACTATTTTTTCCTCATTTGAATTTGAGAAGTTCAACCTCATGGTGTTGATTTCAGGATCCTCAGCATAAAAAGCTTTTCCTGGGACAAATGCAACATTTTCCTTGATTGCAAGGTCAAAGAGTTCCATTGAAGAAACACCTTCAGGCAGTGTCACCCAGAGGAACATTCCCCCTTCAGGTTTTGTACACGTAACACCATCTGGAAAATATTTCTCTATGGAATTAACCATCAGATCCCTCTGCCTGCGGTACATGGTCCTTATTTTATCAAGATGTTTCTCCACATCGTATTGAGTGAGGAAGCCATGAACTATCCTCTGGGCAAGGTAATTGGAATGAAGATCAGAGGCCTGCTTGGCTGTAACCAGTTTGTCCATAACTTCTTCTCCAGCAGCAACCCATCCCAGCCGAATTCCAGGGGCAACAACCTTTGAGAACGAACCCAAAAGCACAGAATCTGGTAGAAACTTTTTAATTGGAGGCAGATCTTTACCCATAAATCTGATCTCTCCGTAGGGATTATCCTCAACTAGAACTGTACCGCTTTCCCTGAGTATCCCTGCAACTTCCCTTCTTTTATCTTCAGAGTAACTTATTCCAGTGGGATTCTGGAAGTTGGGAACACAGTAAAAAAGCTTGGGCTTCTCCTTCTTCAAAAGGTTTTCAAGGGCAACTGTATCAGGACCATCCTCCATGAGTTTCACAGAGTGAAATTTTGGTTCGTACATTCCAAAGGCTTGTATAGCAGCAAGGTAAGTGGGATGCTCAACAACCACACCATCATCCTTGTTGAGGAAAACCTTACCCACGAGATCCAGTCCCTGCTGAGAACCGTTGGTTATTAATATTTCATCAGCATCAACCTTTAAACCACCCTTACAATACCTCTGAGCAATATATTCTCTAAGAGGTTTGTAACCCTCTGTTGTGCTGTACTGCAGAGCTTCACGACTTTCAAGTGTTAAAACTTTTGATGCAGCTTCTGCAATTTCAGTGTGTGGAAATGAATCCGGGTTTGGAAGTCCTCCACCAAAGGAGATGATATTAGAATCCTCTGTAACCTTCAATATTTCTCTTACAAATGATTTTGGAACCTTTGACATTCTATCTGCAAATAAATCTTTCATTTGAATCTCCATCCTAATTTTTAAACTCGTAACTTAAAAAGTTGATGGAAAAGGGCATCACATTTTTTTAAAAAATCGTAGAAATTTGGAATTATGGGAAACCTTTAAAAACTTATAAATTAACAAAAACTTTTAAAACAGGCTTAAAAACATTATCAAGGTTCTTTTCTTGTTCCGTACTGTTTAACATGTTTCCAGGCATCATGGTAAACCTTAAAATCATCAGTTTCTGAGTATATATTCATATTTTCCCTTCCAAACACCTTTCTATCCGCCCCAACAGGACAGACCTTTATACAAATACCACAGGGAGATCTCAGCTCTTCCCTGAGCTTTTTACTTCGCAGGGCACAACTCAACTTGTCCATGGGTGGTGGAAAATATTTGAAGTCATTTGGGGGATAAATTGCATTTACGGGACAGCTACCAACACATCGCATGCAGAGCGTACACAGATCATTTTTTTCGGAATTTCAGTTTCGAACTTTGCAGTTGTGAATATGGACGTGAACCTGACTCTGGGACCGTACTCTGGAGTGAGGATAACGTTGTTCAGTCCAATTGAACCCAGACCCGCAAGGTAAGCAGCATGTTTGTGGGAGAAGAATGCCATGGGCTTTTTAAGAAGAACCTCAATATCCCCGTAACCATCACGAGGCAGATAAATTGAGGGACAACCTTTATCAGTTAAGAAATTTGAGATTTCATAGGCCTTCTGGTCTAAAAGTGCGTTAACAGTTTTGTAGTGTTCATGGTAATATATAGATGGGGCTGTTTCAACTATGGGAAGCTGAACAGGCAGTCCTATAACCATAACTGTTTTTGCCTCAGGATATATGGATTGGGGCCAGAATTCTCTTGGTATCCACTCTCTGAAGGTGTTTGGAAGTTCTTCTGGAGGTTTTTCCCATCTTTCAACCGGTGCAAATCCCACCAAAGGTACTCCGAGTTCCTTGCACCTCACGAGCACTTCTTCTTTGAGGGATTTGGCTTTTTTTGTGGGGCTCATTTCATTCAACATTATTTTTTTTTATTTAATAAAATCTTACGTTAGGAAATCTGACTTCAGCTTATTTCTGCATCTTTTAAAACCTTAATTATCTTTTAAATATTTTAAAAGCCTTAAGCCCTTCAAACCACAACACGCTGATGAGTCCTGCAGTTAGGCATATAAATACGTCCTTTGGATGGAGAACACTGAAGCTGAATAAGTTGCGTAGAGGTTCGAAGCAGAGTACAAGGCACAGAAACAGTACTGCACCTCCTACGATCCACCACAGTGCAGAATTGGGCGATCTGATGGTGGTTATTATGGTGCCTGACCATGAGAGGTTGGTGAATATCAGTCCAATGTTGGCGATGATAAGGGTGGTGAAACTGAGGGTACGGGCATTGAGTTCTCCCATGCCTGTGTAAAGGGCAATAACGAAGACGCTCAACACTATTAAAAGAACACTCAAACCCTGCATTATACTCAATCCAATGGTTCTCCTGTCGAAGAGGGGCTCTGTCATGCTTCTCGGGGGTTTTTTCATAATACCCTCTTCTGCAGGTTCAGCCTCAAAGACTATGGAACAGGCAGGATCAATGATGAGCTCAAGGAAAACTATGTGGACGGGCAGAAGCACCAGTGGCAGCTGGAAGATCACTGGAATCAGTGACATGCCTATTATTGGAATGTGAACCGATAGTATGTAGGCAGTTGCCTTTTTCAGGTTGTCGAAGATCCTGCGGCCCATCTTCACAGCCGCAACAATGGATGAAAAATCATCCTCCAGAAGAACCAGTGATGATGATTCCCTTGCAACATCTGTACCCCTACCACCCATACTCACACCGATCTGGGCAGACTTCAGTGCAGGTGCATCGTTGACACCATCACCTGTCATTGCAACCACATCTCCACGTGCCTTCAGGGCGTTTACAATGCGGAGTTTTTGCTCTGGCACAACCCTTGCAAAGATGTTCATGGATCCTATCATTTCCTGAAGTTCACCATCCTCAAGCTTGTCCAGTTCAGCTCCACTCAGAACATTTTCCGGATCTTTTAGACCTATTTTCTCGGCTATCTTCTGTGCTGTTCCCTTGTAATCTCCTGTGATCATCACAACCCTGATCCCAGCACTGTAACACTCTTTTATGGCATCAGAAACACCTGAACGAACAGGATCCATGAAACCTATGAGTCCCATGAATTCGAATTTGAAGTCGTGCTGTTTTTGGGGAAGTCCAGTTTCTCTAAATGCAGCTCTGGCAACTCCAATAATACGAAGACCTTCACCTGCCATTGAACCTATGTTCCGGGAAAGCCTTTCCATCTGCACATCATCCAGATGACAGAGATCTGCAACAGCTTCCGGAGCACCCTTGGCAGCTATTATGTAATCCTGACCATCTGGAGATTTCCAGACATGGGACATTGCAAGCAACTCACCGGAGAGAGGGTACTCATGTATCAGAGTCCAGTCATCGTGGATGTGTTCTGTATTGGAAAGTGTGGCTTTACCAAAGGACTTCAGTGATCTTTCCATTGGGTCAAAGGGGTCCCTTTGACTTGCAAGTATGCTGAACTCAACTATCCCATGGAGATCCTCTGGAATGTTGTCAGTTCCTGTTTCATTTCCATATTCATGGGATTTCAGGTTGTAGTACTTCCCGTCTGTAAATATGCTGGTGACCGACATTTCATTCATGGTTAAAGTGCCAGTTTTATCCACACAGAGAACTGTTGCAGAACCAATGGCCTGAATTGCCTGTGAACGTCGTGTTAAAACCTGTTTTTGTGATATTCTCCATGCTCCAAGTGCCAGGAAGATGGTGAGTACCACTGGAATTTCTTCAGGCAGAATTGCCATTGCAAGGGCTATACCTGCCAGAAATCCATTCAACCAGTCATTTCTTGTGAGGCCGTATATGATAACCACAGCTGCACAGAGAAGAACTCCTGCCAGTGCAAGGTTAATAACAAACTTTCTACTCTCCTTCTGAAGGGCTGTGTCCTCTGTTTCAAGGGTTTCAAGGCGCATTCCTATTTTACCAATTTCAGTTTCCAAACCCGTGGCTGTGACCTGTGCCACACCCTGGCCCTGGACAACCAGGGTTCCAGAGAACACTGAAGGAAGACCATCACCTCCAGGAGGGTGCATGTCCATGATTCCTTTACACGGAACCTTGTGCACAGCAATGGATTCCCCTGTGAGTAAAGATTCATCAACACTTAAATTGGTGCAGGACAGTACAACAGCATCTGCAGGAACACGATCCCCCTCTTCAAGAATCAGAATATCCTCAAAAACAACTTCACGACCTGCTATCCTCTTCTTATGGCCATTGCGTATTACCTGTGCCCTGGGACTTGACAGATCCCGCAGAGCCTCCAGTGTGCGTTCAGTTTTTCGCTCCTGATAGAAGGTGATGCCCATTATAAGGAACACAAATCCCATGAGCATCAGTGCCTCCTGAAGGTCGCCCAGGATGAGGTAGATGGTTCCGCATGAAATTAAAAGGAGAAACATGGGCTCGCGAACAACATCCAACATGATCACAAGGAAGCTACGCTCACGGGCAGAGGGTAGCTCATTGTAGCCATGTTCTTCAAGCCTCTGGGCAGCTGCTTCTTCAGAAAGCCCACGGATATTTTTGATATCCAGATCATCCATAAATCGTCACCATCAAACCTTTATGGATATTAATATTAATTATTCAAAGTTTAGGAGATAAAGTTATCCTTGTGGTTGGTTTTCTCTTATTCAATCAACACAGAACTCCTCATCGTTATCCTCATCCCTTGGACAGACATGGACTGTTACTATGTTTATGACATCAACATCCTTGATTATGTTCTTTTCAACGCTGTGGGCAATTTCATGTGCTGCTTTAAGACTTAAATCCCCTTCAACAGCAACATGAAGGTCAACTGATGCATATGGTCCAAGATAATTTATTCTTACGTTGTGAATTCCAAATGTGCCTGGAACCGACATTGCAGCGGTCTTTATGTTGATCATGATGTCCCTGGAGGGTACAGTGCCCATTATGTTGTTGATGTTGTCCCTTCCTATGTCGAAGGCAGTTTTCAGGACCATGAATGCAATGAAAATTGCTACCAGTGGGTCCAGTATTGGGAATCCCATCCTTGAGCCCACAACACCAACGAGTATGGCTGCACATGAGAATATGTCCACCTTCTGATGGTGTGCATCTGCAACTATGGCTGGACTGTTTATCTTCTTACCTGCCCTCATCATGTAGGTTGTCATTGCAAGATTTGCACCAACACCAACAACAGCCATGACTGCAGCTATCATTTCAGGGGGATTCAAAGCCATTCCAAGAACCAGTTTCCTGTAAACCTCTGAAAGTATTTCAAATGCAATGATTCCAAGGAAAAGAACTATTATAAGGCCTGCAAGGGGTTCAGCCCTGCCGTGGCCATAGGGATGTTTGCTGTCAGGGGGTTTGAGTCCGATCTTAAATCCTACAGATGTTACTATGGATGTTAAAACATCTGAAAATGTGTGGGCAGACTCTGCAACAAGGGCCATACTACCAGAAAGCATTCCCACAACGAAGTTCAGAACAGTTAAAACAATATTTCCTGAAATTGCAAGGGAAACAGCCTTCCTACCCACTTTTTTCCTTTCCTCAACATCCAAAGTAACACACTCCTGAATTATAACACATTTGAATTTAGACTGAGATTAACTTTATTAGAACTTCAACTATAAAAATAATGTGGTTTTTCAGCTTTAATTGAAGTTAGTTTAACCTAACATTGAATTTTAAGTTACTTAATGAGAATTAAGACTTTAAAAACTGTTTAATTTCAAATATGGACTATATTAATTATTTTTTTTAAAAGATAGGAGTGATCAGCTGATCATTCTCTCTAAAAAATAGGAATGAACCTGAGTAGTAAATATAAAAAACATGGGATCCTGAAGTCATAATTCACAAAGAAAGTATAATCCATAAAAAAGTTGAAAAAACTAGAAAATTATAAAAAATTTAAGGATTATTTTAAAAAATAAGGAATTTCATGGACTCTTATTGTGATTAACCAATCCATGATCAATCAATTCTCAAATCTTCAAGCCTGTCCATTGCCCTGTTGATGTTCTCCTGGGAAGTTGCATAGGACAATCTAACATTTTCCTGCCCATACTTTCCAAAGGAACTTCCATGAACAGTTATAACATCCCTCTTCAAGGCCTCTGCAACGAACTTTTCAGATTCAGGTACCTCTGGAAATGCGTAGAAAGCACCCTTTGGAGTTGGACATTCTATTCCAAGATCCTTCAAACGTTTAAGAAGAAGATCTCTCCTATTCCTGAATTCCCCAACCATTTCACCCACACTGTCCTGGGGTCCTTCAAGGGCTGCAAGGGCCGCACTCTGGGATATGGAAGTTGCACAGGCAGTGGTGTACTGATGAACCTTCAAAAGTTCCTCAGTTAACTCTGGACTTGCTGCCGTGTAACCAACCCTGAACCCTGTCATTGCATAGGCCTTTGAAAACCCGTTTATGGTCACAACGTTTTCAGAGTAGCTTCCAGGACTGTAATGCTTCTCATCGTAGATGATCTTCTCGTATATCTCATCGGATATGAGGGTGATATCATGATCATCTGCAATTTCAGCCAGGCCCCTAACATCTTCCTTCTTCATAACCCCACCTGTTGGATTGGAGGGAGAATTCAGGACTATGGCCTTTGTTTTATCTGTTAGGTTTTCAAGCACGGTTTCAGGGGTTGTTCTGAATTCAGTACTTTCTTCAAGTTTTATCGGTACTGGAACCCCTCCTGAAAGCTTCACACATGCTGCGTAGGATAAAAAACCAGGATCAGGAACAAGCACATGGTCTCCTTCATCCACAAGGGCCTGCATGCACATGAAAAGGGCTTCACTGGCACCAACAGTCACTATTATGGATTCAGGGTCTTTTTGAATATGATTGTCTTGATCCAGCTTCTTTGAAATGGCCTCCCTCAACTCAGGGATTCCCTTGTTCACTGTGTAGTGTGTTAATCCCTCGTCAAGGGCCTTTCTGGCTGCTTCCCTTATATGGGCTGGGGTGTTGAAGTCTGGTTCTCCAAGTCCCAGACTTATGGTATTTTCCCCAGCAAGTTCGAACATCTTCCTTATTCCGGATAAACTAACTGACTCAACTCTTTTTGAATATTTCATAAGCATTACCATATTTATTTTTAGCATAGATTGTATAAATAGGGAACATGTCTGAATCTGGATTGAAACGTTCACTGGGCCTTTTTGATGTGGTGAGTCTTGTGGTTGGAACCATAGTTGGGGCGGATATATACATCGCAGCATCCTTCGGAGCCGGATTTCTGGGCCCATCATCAATATTTGCATGGATCATCGCAGGATTCATGGCAATAATCATAGCAATGTGCTTTGCTGAATGCTCATCATTAGTTCCAAGGGTTGGGGGCCCATACTCATATGCAAGGGAAGCCTTTGGAGATTTAACTGGTTTTCTGGCGGGATGGTCTCTTTTAATATCTGCGTGGAGTGCCATAGCAGTATTTCCACTGGCATTTGTATCGTACCTCCTCTACTTCTATCCTGCAATGTCTGGATGGGAGCAGACAGTGATAAAATTTCTATTCGTACTCTTCTTAACCTTTGTAAACTACAGGGGAGTTAAAGGGGCAGGAAAACTCAACGACGTATTAACGGTTTTAAAAATTGCACCCATATTCATATTAACCCTGATTGGGATTGCATTTTTCATTCTCAACCCCTCCAATCTTGTATCCCATTTCACACCAGTATCTCCACTTGGATTTGGAGGGCTTGGAAGTGCCCTTGTACTTATATTTTGGGCCTATGTGGGCTTTGAACTTGTGACAGTACCTTCCGATGAAATAATAGATGCAAAAAGAACCATTCCAAGGGCAATATTAATGGGCATGGGTATTGTAACCCTTTTTTACGTGTTGACCAACTTCGTTATCATAGGCACTGTTCCGTGGAAGGAACTTGCAGCATCATCTGCACCCCTTGCACTGGCAGGATATGCTGTTATGGGGAGTATAGGGGCTATTTTCCTGACTTTGGGTGCCTTATTTTCCATTTCAGGATCTGATGAGGCAGGAATCCTATCCTCTGCAAGGATACCCTATGCAATGGCAGGAGATGGTCTTTTACCCCAGGCATTCTCCAAGGTCCATCCAAAGTACGGCACACCCTACGTTTCTCTCATTGTACAAAACAGTGTAACCCTTGTAGCTGCTATTTTTGGAACCATAAGCCAGCTCATAGTTATCTCTGTATTCACACTTCTCTTCTGTTACCTTTTAACCTGCGTATCTGTCTTCCCATTGAGGAAGAAGTTTGAAGGTGGAATAAAACTCCCATGGATAGTACCAGCTTTAGGAATTCTCATATGTATCTACATGATGACCCAGTGCAATCTGAACCAGATAGTTACAGGGGTTGTACTCATAGCCCTGGGAATACCCATATTCTGGAGGTATGCTACAGGAGAAGAGATTGAAGCTGTAAAACGTGACATGGTCATGGGAAGGGGTATGTTCTCACGGTGGGTCATGTATCCTGAGAAGGCTTTAGCCCATTTTTTAGTACATCTTTACAGTATCTTGAGGAAAATCTACGTACTCTTTTTCTCCCGCAGTTGAAGTTTTAATGCATTCCTCTCTTTAAATGCTATAATTTTCCATTTTAAGACCTATGCACGGTTTTGAATTGATATGCAGTGTGTGGATAGTAAATAAGAATAATAATATTAAGAATAATAATAAATTCTCAGGATAGTTTAAAGAATAAAATTGAATCTGCTGACCTTAAGAAGAATTTAAACCTTCTATGTTGATTTTATTTAATATAATGGGAAATAAAAGGTTATTGAGGTTCAAAAAAAGAATATGGTTGATCATATCTTGATTTCAACTTCAAGGACATGATCCATGTACCTGGGTACACATTAATATTTATTTCTTCAGTTTATTCAAACCAGTAACAATCAGTGATTGCCCAGTTTGAATTTCATCTGATGTTCTAACATCACCAGTATTCCCGATCCAATCTGTGAACTTTCACTCTCTGCATCGATCTCAGTGCTCTTCGTTGTTTTAGGAACTGTTACAGTTTTCTTTTCCTTTACCAGTGGTTCTTTATAGGTTAACTGTATTATGCTGATAGCTTGCACTGTTTTATGGTTTTTATTAACTGTTTTTGTGGTGCTGGTTTTGTCTGTGGTTGTTTTTGTGCTGGTTTTTTTTGCACTGCTTTTTGCCGTAGTTTGGATGGTGTAAGGTGTTAATCTTAAACTCGTACCTGAGATCTTCTCCCATCCAGTTTGCATGTCGTAGTCACAGTCACAATTGGAACAGGTCCACTGTCCACCGTCACAGTACTTACTGTAGCTTAAAGTACCGTAACTGTGACACTGAGGACAGTAATTCAAGAATGTGCCCTTCTCATAGGCCCAAACCCCGTGGCTACCTGTTGCCTTAGCCACCGCAGTTACGTATTTACCTGTAACAGACACATTGTATGGTTGGTTGGTTCCTGCAATGGCAGGACTAACTGATAGTAATGTTAATGACAGGATAACGAATATCCTGAATAAGTTTCCCTTAATATAACCGCCTCCTACTCGGTTTCATGGATTTTTCCACGCCTTGCTTTGCAGTAGGTCGTGAATGCCACATCGCCACATTAGGAGTTAATAATTCATCTTCAATGCCTCCCTATAAAATAAAATGAGCATATCATCTGTATCAACAAGGAACATAATTCCATTAAAAAATACAGAAAAAAACTAGAAACCCAATTTAAATATTGACTTCAACAATTTCATATTAGTGTAAGTTCTCTTTTATTATATATTCTAATATTTATAGGTTTCGGGTTCCATGTGAACTAATTTTTTGATCATTGAACATGGACGTGTTGTCATGCTGAAAATAAAAAAATTGGAATTGGAATTGGAATTGGAATTGGAATTGGAATTGGAATTGGAATTGGAATTGGAATTGGAATTGGAATTGGAATTGGAATTGGAATTGGAATTAAAATATTTAATCATGATATTGGAACTTAATCACAGGAACCGCAGTTGTAACAGCCGAAGGTTTCACACCATGGGGTTATATTTCCATTAAGGGCTTTTTCATGTTCTTTTTTAAGAAAGGCATCACTCACTCCAACGTCTACATCGTGCCATGGAAAACCTTTCTTGGGATCTATTTCAGCCCCAAATCTCTTCCACTCCCTCATTGGAACCTTTTTTTCCAGGGATCTTTCTATGAAATCCCCCAAATCTTCTCCCCCATTTGAGAGAACGTACTGTATGAGTGAATTTTTAGGGCTCTCCATCTTAAAGGATTTAAGGTTTACCTCTGATTTCAGGTACTTTGCATTTGATTTTATCACGTCAAAATCGAATTTTTCCCACTGGAAGGGTGTGTGGGGTTTGGGTATGAATGGATTCACACTCACACGAAATGCATTACTTCTCGTGGATAACTTACTCAACCTTTTAATGGAATGTGCCATACATCTGAGGTCTTCAGATGTTTCCAATGGAAGGCCCATGAGGAAGTAAAGTTTAACATTCATCTCATGTTTAAAAGCTGTTTGAATGGTTTCAATCAGTTTTTCATCAGTTATGGGTTTGTTAACAACCTTCCTCAGCTTCCATATGGATTCTGGGGCAATTGTAACAGTTTTAAGTCCGCTCTCACGCAGTATGGTTAATAATTCATCTGAAATGGACTCAATCCTCAGCGAGGGAGTTGTGACCTGAAAACCCCTCTCAGAAAGACCCAGACAGATTTCTTCTATATGTGAGTGGTCTGAAACTGCAGCCCCTATCAATGCTATTTTACTGAGCCCAGTGGCTTTCCTGCCCTTTTCAGCCACTTCAAAGAGCTTTTTCAGGGGCATTTCACGCCTTGGTCTGTACATGCACCCTGCCATGCAGAACCTGCAGCCCCTTGCGCATCCGCGTGAAACCTCAAGGAGGAAGGACCTCCCAAAGGCGGGTAAAAACTCTTTATCATCTGTTTCAGGAACAATCTGCCTTACAGGGTGCCAGGCATCTTCCATTTTCTTCACAACCTGGATCTTAACAGGGTTTCCAGGTAGGTAAACTCCAGGTATATCAAGGAAGGCATCCAGATTCTCTCTGGGCTTTTCAAGTTCCATGAATCTGTCAAGAACGTTGTCCAGGATGACTTCAGCTTCTCCAACCACGAAGAGGTCCACGAACCTTGACATTGGCAGGGGATTTGAACTTGCACAGGGACCCCCAGCAATTACCAGAGGATCATCAGAAGTTCTGTCCTCCTTTCTCACGGGAATACCTCCATCACGCAGCATTTTAAGCACGTTAACGTAGTCCTGTTCGTACTGAAGTGAAAAACTCACCACATCAAATTTTTTCAGGGGAGTGCTGGTTTCAAGACTCCTTGCATAGGGATAAACAACTCTCTGGCAGTAAATATCTTCCCTGGAGTTTAAGAAGTCGTAGATTATATGGAAACCCAGCGAGGACATTGCACTGCGGTAGAGGTTGGGGTAGCATGATGCGAAGTTCACCTCAACATTTCTGGGATTTTTCAAAACAACGTTGTGTTCCTGGAGCATAATCTATAATCTAAACAAGATACATAATCAAGATATCGGATTGAAGTTAATATTGGAGGGTGTGGTTTAAGCTTGTAAAAATGGATATTAACCCTCCCTTCTAAACTGTTACATTAAAATTTCATTAAATTTTTAAAAGATAAGGATATTCATGAATTAAAACTTTCATTAAAAGTGAATCAATTAAAATCAAAGGAATGGTCCAAATGAATGATAAACCCTACAGGAAAGTGGCAGTTGGCGGAACATTTGACAAGTTCCATGAAGGTCACAGGAAGCTTGTTGATAAGGCCTTTGAAATAGGCAGTTACGTTGTGATCGGTGTGACTTCAAATGAATTTGGAGGGGCAAAGGGCAAAATTGAACCATGCAAAATACGAATGTCCAATTTAAGATCTCTTCTCCAGGAAAAACCTCCAGATTATGATATACAGGAGTTGAACGAACCCTACGGAACAACCATCTTTGATGAAGAAATAGATGCCATCGTTGTGAGTGAAGAAACAGAACCCACAGCCCTTGAAATAAACAGGATAAGGCGTGAAAATGGGATGAAGGCCCTTGACATTCTAAGTATTGGAATGGTGCTTGCAGAGGATGGAAGGCCCATTTCATCCACGAGGATACGAAAGGGGGAAATAGACAGGGAAGGATCAATTATAATGGATGATCAATGATCTTTTTTCAAATTTTCAGTTATTTTTTTTCAAATCTGGAGGAATCCCTATGAAGGTTGCAGTTGGATCCAGAAACCCAGTTAAGATCAGGGCAACGGAGAATGTTCTAAAAAACTTTTACAAGGATATCCAGGTTTATGGTGTTGATGTGGATTCAGGGGTACCTTCACAACCCTTGGGACTGGATCAGACCATAAAAGGTGCAGTTAACAGGGCTAAAAATGCTCATTCCCGTGATGTTGACCTGAGCGTGGGCATAGAATCTGGGCTCATGGAAACACCCTCCTCAATAACGGGTTACATAGACCTGCAGTGGTGTGCAATCTTCGACGGCAACAGGGTAACCCTTGGTGTGAGTTCAGGATTTGAATATCCACCCGGAGTTATAGAAGAAGTTTTAAAGGGACGTGAAGTAGGTGATGTTATGGATGAGGTTACAGGAATTTCCAACCTGGGTGAGAAGACAGGGGCTGTGAGCCATTTAACCCATGGGCTTCTGGACAGGGTTGGTAACACTGAGCAGTGCGTATTGATGGCCATGGTTCCGAGGTTGAATGAGAGTGTTTATTTTGGGGATTAAACCTAATTTTAGTTTTATTAATCCTTTTTAAAATAAGATATAATCTGATTCATACTTTTATTTATTCTATTTTGTTCAAAACCTTGAAGTGCTTTGGAAGGGGCTTTATCTTTGCAGGGGTGCCTATTGCAAGGAAATATGGGGGCACGTCACGGGTAACAACTGCACCTGCAGCCACCATTGCACCCTCACCAACTTCAATGCCTGATAAAAAAGTGGAATTGGCACCTATGGATGCATTTCTGCGAATTACAGGGCCTTTAAGTTCATAATCTGTCCTTATTGGATATCTGTCATTTGTGAAACATGAACATGGACCAATAAACACGTAATCCTCAATGGTGCTGTTTTTTGGTATGTAAACATTGGACTGTATGCTCACATTATTTCCAATGGTGCAGTAACCTTCAATCACGCTGTTGGTCCCTATGAGAACGTTGTCACCGATTCTGGTTTTCTCACGGATGGTGGTCCCATGGCCCGTTCTGAAGTTATCCCCAATCTCAACATCGTTGTATATAACAGTGTTTGAACGGATAACTGCGTTCTTTCCGATTTCTGGAGATCTGGACATCCTTTTGTATTTTATTCCCAGAGTCACATTCTCATCCAGTTTTGAATTTGAGAGTGTTTTGGAATTTTTGGATGCAAACAGTAAATCTTTGAGGTTTGTCATGTTTTGACCTAAATCAATCTATGATATGACTACTTTTCATTAAGAGTAGCCTTATTATTAAATTTTATATTCTTTCAGTTTAAAAAATCCTTTCCTTTTTATCTTAAAATGTTATTTATTAAAAAATAAAATTTGGTCTATAACTCAAGAATAATTGACTAAACCTATGAGTTTGCTTATAAATAATAAAAGACTATCTTTTATTTACATTACACGATTATTTTGTAATAATAACTATCTTTAGTTTGCATGGTGATATTAACAACAGAGAGTGCTGGTGAAACCAATGAAGATTCAATTTGAAACACTTTTAAAAGAGAGTACAGATCAGACATTGATTCAATTTTTTAGGTATACTTTTGTTGGTGGAGTTGCATTTCTTTTGGATTTTGGATCACTCTACTATCTTACAGAATATCTTGGAGTATACTATCTCTTATCTGCCGCAATAGCATTCATATTAGGCCTTGTAGCCAACTACATTTTGAGCATAACGTGGGTTTTCGACAATCATACTCTTGATAATAAAGTATCAGAGTTCGGACTATTTGCTTTAATTGGCATAGTTGGACTTGGAATTAATGAATTCATTATATGGGGTTTTACAGCTAATGTGCAGATTTATTATATGTTTTCTAAAATAATATCTGCAATAATTGTACTGATATGGAATTTTTCTGCCAGAAAATATTTACTCTTTAAGTAAAGTTAATTCATTAGGAGTAATTAAATGAGTGAAAAAAAAGCGATTATAGTAGGTGCTGGTCCAGCGGGGCTCACAGCGGCCTATGAATTATTAAATAAAAGTGATATAAAACCAGTAATATATGAGGCAACGAATCAAGTTGGTGGAATATCAAAAACTGTTAATTATAAGGGTAATAGGATGGATATTGGGGGTCACCGGTTTTTTTCGAAATCTGACAAGGTTATGAACTGGTGGCTTAACATAATGTCCATACAGGGAGCTCCAGCAAGGGATGACCTAATTTTAGGTAGAAATGTGCCTATTTCTTTCAACAACGCCATAGGATCCTCTGAAAAAGAGCATTTAAATGCTCCTGATCCTGAAAAAGAGAATGAAGTCATGTTAAATCGTAGCAGACTTTCTAGGATATTTTTTCTTCGCAGTTTCTTTGATTACCCTGTTTCACTAAATTACACTACATTTAAAAATCTTGGAATAAAAAGAACTATAAAAATAGGTTTTAGTTATCTTAAATCATCAATAAGTCCAATAAAACATGAAGAATCCCTTGAAGACTTTTACATCAATCGTTTTGGAGTGGAACTTTACAATACTTTTTTCAAAGATTACACTGAAAAGGTTTGGGGAACTCCTTGCTATAAAATAGCTCCAGATTGGGGATCTCAACGTGTAAAAGGACTTTCAATAAAAAAAGCAGTTTTTCACGCAATTAAAACTCGTTTTTTTCATGATAAATCTATTTCACAGAAGAAAGTCGAAACTAGCCTTATTGACCACTTCTTATACCCAAAATTTGGGCCCGGGCAGATGTGGGAAGCAGTTGCCCAAATAATAAAAGAAAATGGAGGGCAGATAAATTATAATAAGAAGATAGTTGGAATAATGCATACTGAAAATAATATTTCCGAGGTTAAAATTAGAGATGAGAAAACTGGAGAAATTGAGACACAAGTTGCAGATTATTTTTTCTCAACAATGCCTGTAAAAGATCTCATAGCAGCATTTGATCATGGAGTACCACAAAGGGTTGCTAAAACTGCTGAAGGGTTAATTTACAGAGATTTTATAACAGTTGGTCTCCTTTTAGATAAACTTCAAATAAAAAATGAAACTAAGAATCCGACTGTAAACAACATAGTTCCTGATAATTGGATTTACATACAAGAAAGGGATGTAAAATTAGGTAGAATTCAAATATTTAATAATTGGAGCCCTTATCTTGCAAAAGACCCTAAAAAAATATGGATCGGCCTTGAATATTTCTGCAATGAGGGTGACGAACTATGGAATATGAGTGATGAAGAATTCATAGACTTCGCCATTGATGAACTTTCTAAAATAGATATAACAAATCCGGAGGATGTTTTGGATGGTACTGTTATAAGGGTGGAAAAAACTTATCCTGCTTACTTTGGAACTTATAATAATTTTGATGTTATTAGAGAATTTACAGACAGTTTTGAAAACCTTTTCCTTGTGGGGAGAAATGGGATGCATCGCTACAACAATATGGATCACTCTATGTTAACTGCAATGAAAGCTGTTGAGAATATTGTAAATGGTGTTACTTCAAAAAATAACCTCTGGCAAATTAATTCTGAAGAAGAGTATCATGAAGAAAATTAATTGGAATCCGATAGTAAAAAATTAAATTTTAAAAAAATAGTTTTTGATTACAGTTTTAACTTCCTTATTTGTAATAATAGAATAAATAAAGATTTAAAATAGATATATATGGAATAATATTATTAAAGGGGTTGGATATCATTTGGAATAAACATCTTTTTAAAAAAAACGAAGATTTAATCATTATTTTAGCTGTATATTCTCTTTTAGCTTTATTTTTATTTAATTATTATCAATATATTACAAATGCAGATGGTATTTCCTATGTTGGAATTGCTCAAAGTTATGTGATGGGAAATTGGAGTGATGCTATTAATGGTTATTGGGGGCCTTTGTTTTCCTGGTTATTAATTCCATTTTTATTATTTGCTAAAACACCACTACATGCATCATTCGCCGCTAAAATAATATCATTAGTTGCGGGATTTTTCACTATAATTGGAGTGGATAAATTATCTAAAAAATTAGGTATTCAAAGACTTTTTAAATTGGCAATATTAGTTACTATGATACCAGTTACATTGTCATTTGCATTTAATGTTATCACACCAGATTTGTTAGTCACTTGCTTGCTTGTATATTATTTAATCATTATTTTAGACCCCACGTATCCTGATAAATTATCGAATGGCTTATTTTGTGGGATATTAGGGGCAGCTGCTTTTTTAGCTAAAAGTTATGCACTACCTTTTTTCATAGTTCATTTTGTTATTTTTAATTTGATCTATTATGTCAAGGAAACTTCAAAGCTGAAAAAGAAAAATTTGTTGAAAAACTTTCTTTTAGGGATTTCCATATTTTTTGTTATAAGTGGAGTATGGATAGGTGCAATAAGTGATAAATATGGAGAATTAAGCATGGGAACTTCAGGTGCTTATAATCAAGCTTTGGTTGGTCCAGAATCTCAAGGACATCCTATGTATTATCAAGGCCTTTTAAAACCTTCAAATAACCATGCTGTAAGCGTTTGGGCGGATCCTTCTTACCTTAAAATGGAAAAGTGGAGTCCTTTTTATTCAACATCTGACTTTAAGTATCAGATAGAAATTATAATTGAAAATTCTGCCCAAATAATCCAATATCTTGAAAATTTTTCAATATTTTTTATACTGATAATTTTGTTCAGTTTGATATTAATTAATAAACCTGTTTTTAGGGACTCTAAAAATATTTTAATTTATCTATTAATAACATTACTAATATACTGTGGAGGATATGTTTTAATTTTGGTAGAAGAAAGATATTTATACTTAATATGTATTTTATTGTTGATAATGGCTTTTTATATGGTTAATAAAACATATAATCTACAGATATTTAATATAAAATCTAGAAATATTCTAATAGTCTTTTTAGTATTCTCTTTTGTAGTTTTTCCCATAATTAACTTAGTTCAATTTGTTAATTTAGAAAAAGGAACTTATAATTTGAGTCAAACTTTGTCAACAGATTATGGGATACAGGGGAATATTGCTTCAAATGGGGAATGGGAAACAACTTTACATTTATCTTATTATGGGGATAGTAAATATTATGGAATAACAAAAAATACAACGGATTCAAATGCTATACAAAGGGAACTAGAAGATAATGGTATTGATTATTATTTTGTCTGGGATCAATCTGTTAACCTTAATTTAACAGATTATAAAGAGATAACAAAAAATAAAATAGAAGGATTGAAAATATATCAAAGGAATAAAATCTGAAATTTATTATTCATTTTTTTTGAATGATATTAGGATAACAAATTTTTAAGATAAACTACTTGTTATGTTATTTTTAGTTGTATATTCTGTTTCAGCAACATTACTTTGAAATTGTTCGTAGGAACTACTTTTTCTCACAGGATGCAGTTATGGGTACCGAATATTTTCAGATTGATGTTTTTCCATACTTTACTTCCAAAGTTGATGAGATCCTATTGAATGTTAAAATAATATTAAAGTTTCATAGGTTCAAATTTTAAATCTAAAAAAAATGAGAAGAATATTATTAGTTGAAATAAAAAATAAAGATTTAATTTGATCAATTTACTTTATAAATATAAACTGGTGATAGTTTTATACTTGGATTGACAGGTATTTCACCAATTAAAGTGCAATTATCTTCTAGAAATATTGGGGTTTCTGCAAAAATTTGGCCAAAGCTCAAATAATACTTGTCATGTACTGAATAATTCCAGAAACGGTCATATAATATATAACTTCCTTTTAATTTACTAAGATCAGAATTATTCATGTAATGATAATCATAGTAAGTGTAATTATTGTGTAGTGTTACCCAATATTCAGGGTCTCCAATAACAATACTTCCATTGGGGATATACCCTTGGATTTCTGGTTGAACAGTTTGATAATCATAATTTTTAGTTGAATAAATGATATTGAAAACTCCAAAAGTATTTATTAAGAGAATGGTCACTAGGAAAACTGTTATAATTGTTCTAAGACTTTTATTATAATTGAACCTTACCTTAAATATTAATGATATAAAAATAAACCAATAGGGCAATATGATCCCAAAGTACCATATTGCGTATTTTTGACTCACTAAAACCGCAAGCAAGATTACATGAACGGCTAAAACTATAATTAAAAATTTGTAATTGAATTTTTCCCTATTTTTTACAAGATGTATACTTGCTAATAAAGTTAAGTATAAAGCAGCAATTATTAATAAAAGGGCAAACCAACTTGTTGTAACCTTGATAAATCCAATTAGGATCCCATAACGGTTTACTTCTGAAATAATATTATTTAAAGGCGTAGTTGCTGAACTGGTAATATTGGCTTTGTATTGGCCCAGAAATGCCTGAAAATCCCAAGAAATATAATATAAGTAAGGCATTATAAGCAAGATAGGTCCTAAAATTAAGTATAATATCTCTTTTAGTTTAAATTCGATTTTATGGTTCTTGAGATCTACCTTACATATACCGTAGATAAGAACTATACTGATTATGCTAAAAATTCCATCAGGATGAGATAAAAAGGATAAAATTGCAAATATGCCTGTAAGAAAGTAATAACTGTATTTATTTGTCTTCAATGCTTTTATTAGAAAATATAAACCAATCACAGTAAAACATGCAACTGCAATATCCATTCTAACTTGTCTTGCAACTGTAAAGAAGAGAGGGTTAAAAATAAGCAGTAATGCAGCTAACAAACCCACTTTTTTACTGAATAGTTCATGTGCAAGCATGTAAGTAAATAAAACTGTGAAAAAACCTAAGAGTACACTTACTATTCTTGCTTGAAAAATTCCAAAGCCAATTAATTTAAAAGAAATCGCGAGCAGGATCATATAGCATGGCATTTGCCAATAAGTGAAATGACCTATGTTATGAAAAGTAGGCATCATAGTTGTCCCAAAAAAACCATGAAAAGCTAAGTTAAAAGCAGGATTAATAAACCAAGCCTCATCCATCCACAATTTAGGATATTTTGTTAAGTTAAAGGAATATACAATAATAAAAATCGATAACATGAATAATATCTCTTTATTATCCTTGATAACTCTCTTCAAATTTTTTAGGAACATTTCTCTTGATAACTCCCCATTTAAGGTATTACATTCTAATATAAAAATGTAACATGATATATAATCCTAATAAAGATATTAACCAAAATTGAAAGAAGAATTATGTTATAACTATAGGAATAGTACCTCTAATGAAAGTGCCATCAAACATTAGTTTTATATTGCTATTTAAATATCAAATATTATGGAATTATGAAAAAAATGCAAATTTAAATGAGATACACAAATTGAATTAGAACTACGGGTATTATTATTATTATTATTATTATTATTATTTGGGATCAATCTGTTAACCTTAATTTAACAGATTATAAAGAGATAACAAATAATAGAATAAAAGGGTTAAAATATATTCACGATTTTAAAATAGTTTTGAATGAATTTACATTAATTATCAAGGATTAAGGAATCATGTCAAAAAAGCAAATATTAATAACATTAATAATTATATTAATAATATTCATGGTAGGATTTGTTTTGAGGGTGGAATCAACTAACCTTCCTGGAGTTCCACTCGATGAAAAGGCTTATTATCAGGATCAAAATGGCCTTCCATACATGTACGAAATGGACTCATACTACAACTACCGTTTGACAAAAAATTATTTGGAACATGGACATACTGGAGATACCTTTATAAATGGTACTGAGTGGGATTTTCATTCTTATGCTCCTTCAGGGGTTCCGATGGATTATCCCCCACTTATAGTTTATTTAACTGCATTTGTTTACAAATTCATAAATCTATTTGCATCTGTTCCCCTTTTGGTGGTTTGCTTCTGGATACCTGCTTTTGTTGGTCCACTTGCAGGAATTATGACGTATTTTTTTGTCAGACGTTATACAAATAATTATGGAGCAGCTGCTGCAGGCATTTTAGCAGTAACAGCTCCTTTATATCTTGTTAGAACTGTTCCAGGATGGTTTGACACAGATATGTTCAATGTTTTTTTCCCAATTTTGGTCACATGGCTTTTTGTTGAAGCGGTAACTGCTCAAAAGTTCAAGAATCAGATTATACTTTCACTTTCAGCTGCATTTGCAATGGTCCTGTTTGCACTTGCGTGGAATGGTTGGCAATATCAATTCTATCTACTTGTGATATTCACAAGTATCTACATTTTATGGAGAAAGATACGGGGAGGGAATGTCAAAAATTGTGCTTACATCATTTCAATATATTTTGTAAGTACATTACTATTAGTAGGAATTTTTACAGGATTTTTGAATGTAATAAACCTTTTTGAAGAACCTCAAACTCTCCTCAAGATGTTGAGCTCTCATGGCGTTTGGTATCCATGGCCTAATGTTTATGTTTCTGTTTCAGAACTTCAAAAACCTTCAATTTGGGACGTGATGTCTGGAGTTGGTCCTGCATTTTTTGGAGGCATACTTGGCATTCTTTGGATATTAAGAGTAATGATAAATCCAAAACTTAAAAAACGTTTTTTAAATAGAATGACTTGGTTTTTTTATTTAATGTTGATAGCGTGGACTTTAATAGGATTTGTTTCTTTTGAAGAAGGTTCGAGGTTCCTGATACTGCTTATATCTCCTCTGGTTATAAGTTCCGGTATCTTAATAGGATTAGTGATAAATTACTTGTCCCTACTAAAAGAAAATCACGTCTTGAACATCTTTCAAAGAGAAGGTGTGATTAAAATATTTAAAGTAGTTATAATCTTATTAGTGACTGTTCCTGCAGTTTTTAGTGTGTATGAGTCCACATGTGCTTTACAAACTGGTGCAAATGATGATTTGTGGGACTCTGCTCTTTGGATAAATAATAACACTCAAAATAATACTATTGTTATTGTGGAATGGGGTTATGGACATCTTTTCTCAGCTATTGCTAACCGTTCAGTTTCTTTTGATGGACGAACTGCTTATATTGAAACTTTATCCATAAGGCAGTTTGATGGTGCTTATAAATTTGGCAGTGAATCTCCAAGTAGTTCAAGGGAGTACTGGATAAATCATGCATTTTCAACGGATAATCAGACACTTTCTCTGGGCATTTTTAGGATGTTAACCACAAGTGGGGATATGGGATATATAACCCTGGATCAATACACAAAAAATACAACCCAGAGTGTTATGATATTAAATAGTATACTTGGAGTTGACAATGAAACTGCAAAAGAGATATTGTTAACTAAATATGGTTTAAATGAAGAACAAGCTGAAAATGTGCTTCAATATACTCATCCAAGTGATTCAAGACCTTTTGTACTTGTGACATCTATTAATACATTAGGTAGGGGGAAGGCCATATTCAAATTTGGAGAATGGGACTTCAATGATGTTAAAGAAGGCAACTACACATATTCAGTCGGTACATTTGTTATAAATGGAACTATCTTGAATTCAACGAATAAAGTTGTAATGAACATGAAAACTAGGGATATAACGTGGAATGGAAGTTACCCTTACTCATTTATATTAATCAAAAATGGGACTATGAAAGAGCAAAGAATAAATAATAACAGCAACTTTTCTGTTGCGGTGCTTATGGACGTTAATAAAACAGTTGTAATTGATAAGAGTCTTGAAAATTCTATGTTCATGAAACTGTGGGTTGAAAACAGTAATTCAACAATGTTCAAACCAATTTACAGAAAAGGTACAGTTACTGTGTGGCAATATGTATGAAAATTTGTGAATATTCTATATGTTAGAGGATGTGCATGTCAAAAAATAAAATATTAATAATTTTCCTGTGTGTAATCATTTTTGCCACGGGTTTCATTCTTAGAGTGGAGTCTGTTAATTTAACAGGCATTCCAGCAAGTGAACAGGCTTACTATCAGGATCAAAACGGTCTTCCCTACATGTATGATATGGATTCTTACTACAATTATAGGATGACCAAAAATTACATAGAACGCGGATACATGGGAGATACTAAAGTAAACGGTAAAGAATGGGATTTTCATTCTTACGCCCCTTCAGGAGTTCCAATGGATTATCCTCCCCTCATAGTTTATCTCACAGCATTCATCTACAAATTTATAAACTTATTTGCAGCTGTGCCACTTTTATCGGTCTGTTTCTGGTTGCCCGCATTATTCGCCCCACTGGCAGGAGTCGTTGCATACATATTCACACGAAGATTCACAAACAACTACGGTGCAGCTGCTGCAGGAATCCTGACAGTCACAGCTCCTTTTTATTTTATTAGAACAGTGCCTGCCTGGTTTGACACAGACATGTTCAACGTTCTTTTTCCTCTCCTTGTAACATGGCTTTTTATTGAGGCAGTTCAAAGTGAAAACAAAAGAATAAGAGTGATATACACAATTCTATCAGCATTTTCCATGTTACTGTTTTCAATTGCATGGAATGGATGGCAGTACCAGTTTTACATAATACTGGTTTTTTCCATAGTTTACGCAGTTTGGATGAAGTTGAAGGGGAACTCTGTGAAAAATTTTGTTGTTACAGTGGGTATTTTTTCAGTACTAACTGTGATACTGATTGGTGTTCTGACAGGATTTTTGAATGTTATGAAGTTCTTAATGGGGCCAATTCAACTTGTTAACTTGTCCAGTGCTAATGGTACATGGGCACCGTGGCCAGATACATATGTATCTGTATCAGAACTTGGAATACCCTCGGTTTATGAAGTTTTATCAGGCATTGGGCCTGCATTTTTTGGAGGTATCTTTGGTCTTATGTGGATATTAAGGGTTTTGTTGAACAAAAAACTCAAAAAACAATTCTTAAGTAAAATGACATGGTTTTCTTATTTATTGTTGGTATCATGGACTATAATTGGATTTTTTTCACTTACCAAGGGTGCAAGATTCATAATACTCCTCATACCTCCGCTTGTCATAAGCTCTGGAATAATGGTGGGGCTTGCAGTTGATTATTTATCTTTACTTAAAAGAAGTGGGAGATTTAAGGTATTCCGCAGAAATAAAAATTTAATTACAATCCTCTCTCTGTGTTTAGTGCTGCTTGTGAGTGTTCCTGCAGTTTTCAATACTTCTGAATCCATGCAAATGTTGATACCTGGTGCAAATGATGATATGTGGAATGCAGCAACCTGGATAAACAGTAACACACCTAACGACACAGTTATAATTACAGATTGGAGTTATGGTCATTTCTTTTCTGCAGTATCAGATCGTCCAGTTGCATATGATGGAAGAACAGCCTATGTTGAAACACTACCCTCAAGGCAGTTCGACAGTTCATATCCATATGGGAGTAAATCTCCAAGCACATCAAGAGAATACTGGATAGATCGAGCTTTTTCAACAACAAATGAAAGTTTATCCTATGGCATATTCAAAATGATTGCAACAAGTGGTGATATGGGATACATAACCTTGGATAAGTACACGATGAACACCATAAAAAGTGCTGAAATCCTTAACAATATTTTAGGCCTTGATAAAAGCTCTGCAAAGAACGTGCTTGTCAATGAATATCATCTGAATAATACTTCTGCAGATAATGTTTTGAACTTCACACATCCTGCCCATCCAAGACATTTTATTGTTGTGAACGTGGGTCTGAAGGGATCATGGTACTTCAAGTTTGGAACCTGGGATTTCAATACGATGCAGATGGGGAATTACACCTACGCTCATGGTGATTTGGATAGTTCAGGGAACTCTCTTGTGAATCATGGTAACTTAACCCTGGATCCTAAAACTGGTCATGTAACATGGAATAAGGAAACACCCTACTGTGTGATCACCCTAAAAAATGGAACAATTGCGAAGCGTTACTTAAACAAAAACAGTAATATCTATGTTCTACTTCAGAGGGACATTAACGAGTACGCTGTTTTGGACAAAAAATTTGAAAATTCACTTTTCACGAGGATAGCTGTTGAAAGGAGTAATTCTACTTATTTCACCCCTATCTATGAGAATAACGATGTTTCAGTATGGGCACCTAGATCCACTAAATTGAATTAAATCAATAATCTACCTTCTTTTTCTTTTTATCTTAAAAAATTATTAATAAGAGGATAATTCTAAGAAAAATAGACTTTAAAAGTTAAAATGAGCACATAAATTTATTTTAAAAAAGAAAAGAAGTAGTGGAAGTTTACATTTTACCGATTGTGCTGTCTCTTGCAGTGTCCACAACTTCTGTTATGTTACCTGCTACTGACTTTGATATGCCGAATATGTACTGTCCGGCTACAATTACAATCACAAGTATAGCACCTACGAGTAATATCATTTCGGCGCTTATTTGTGCTTTTTCATCTAATAACATGAACTTCCACATTTCCAGATTTTAATCATCCACCGACGTTGGTTCTTACTGTTTGAGCATCATCAGCAGAGTTCAAGTTACTGTTCTGGATGTAGTTTTTGTATATAAGGAGTGCAGCTATAGCTATAACGATTACTCCACCGAATAATAAAATATATTCTGCTGCTCCCTGTCCTGCTTCGTCTTTTAAAAAGTTCATATTTTTTACCTCCCTAATAATCAACACTTTTCTTTATAGTTTAGTCCTATATATATTTTTTTCTTTGGAATTCTGCATTATACATGCTTATTGAATCATTTTAATCTACATCCTTAAGAAGATGCATATTAAAGAGTTTGCCTCTGCTTTTTGCTCACATAATATCAATTTTTATATATGATTATGTGCATAGTATCACATAACAAAAGTAAAGTGTAATTACTATGCCCAAAAATTATAATCTAAAAGAATTAATCCTGCAACTTTTAAGTGGTGGGGAGCTATCCAAAAAGGAACTTATGATGGAGATCAGGAGAGAATCTGATAATCCTGTGTCTGATAAAACCATAAATGAATCCCTCATGACCCTTTTGAAGGATGAGAAGATATACATAATCGGCTACGATTTTGATGTCTACGAAGGTGTGAAAAGGATACAGTCCATAAGACCTGAAGGAGTTATCTTCGGAAAGTTGAAGAAGGACTTCGTTGAAATAGATAATTTGATCAAACAACTGGAAAGCTCAGATGTTGAAGAAGTAAAAGAATCCTCCTACAAACTTAAAAGGCTGTTTAGAAAGAAACTTGAATCAATTACGAACGAGGAACTATCATCCCTTATTGAGGAGGACATAGACAGCCTCTTTAACAGAACCATCTACTACATAAACACCCAGAAGGAAGAACAAAAAAGGATCTTAAAGAACAAGCTTGCCTGGAGTTTAAGCACAGGGAAGGGTTCTGATAAACTCTTTGAGGATATCATAAAGTACACAGTATCCCATTGATCTTCAAATGTTTTAAAAAAATAAAATTTTAAAAATGAACATTATTTTTTAAAGAATAAAAAGGGTTAAAATAAAAGCTTACTTTTTTTTAAAATAAATAAAGGGTTATTTATTTGCACAAACTCGAACTGTGTTCATGTCCTCTGCTGCATTGAAATTAACTCCGCTTTTGAGGTATTCTTTGTACACTAAAAGGGCAGATATGGCTATAACAATCACTCCGCCGAACAACAGTATGTACTCTGCTGCCCCCTGTCCACCTTCATCTTTTAAAATAGTTCTATCTAAAATCATTTCCCAAAACCCCTGTTAAAGATACAATAACTATATTCTACAATTATTTATAATGTTATTTACATGGTTAAATCTAAACCTTATACTAATTATACTTTTATATAGATATCAACTCAATAACGTTCTTTTAGACATATACAAAAATTATTATGGGATGGTATGTTCAGACAATATGTCTTACCATACAATCGATGTTGATATTAGCTTTTGAGGTTCAATTTCATGAAAGTACTCATAATTCCCTGTGGAATAGGTATGGGCCATGCTTCAAGATGCACAGCCATTGCAGGAAAACTCATGGAGAAGGGGGTTGAAGTTCTCTTTGCAAGCTACGGCTCAGGCTACGAGATGCTCAAGGAATACAACAAATACCATGTAATAAAACTCCCGGATCTGAAGTTTTACGGCGGGGAGGGAGAACTGGACATCAAGGACACTGCAAAGAAATCCATAGACACCCCCTTCATATTCCTTAAAAGCATATACAGTGAATCAAAGGTTATAAAGGATTTTAAACCAGATTTGATTGTGGCGGATTCTCATTACTCAGTTCCAATAACAGCCAAGGTCCTTGGAGTGCCCTGTGTACTGGTGGCAAATGAGCTGACCTTCAACTTCTCTGATATCTACCCCCAGGACAAAACAGTGGAATACCTTGAAAACGGGCTTGAAAGATTCATAAAAGATGTTTCACGTCTCTGCAGGGCAATAATCATCCCTGATGTTCCAGAATCAATTAAAATACCTCCTAAAATAGAGGATAAAGTATTTTTTGTTGGTCCCCTTCTCAAGGAGGACCCCCTTGCTATTCCAGATAAAGCTGAGCTTAGAAAAAAGTTCGGCTTCAAAGATGAGGATAAAATAGTTCTCGTGACTGTGGGTGGCAGTGAATTTGGAGTGGGGCTTCTTAAGATCATATGCAGGGCTTCAGATATGATGGACTGTGACAGGATCGTCATGGTAACAGGTCCCAGGATAAGATCAGATTTCATACCTGATTCTGAAAAGATCATAAAGAAGACCTTCCTTGAGGATATGATGGAATGGATGAAACTTTCAGATATGGTGATAAGCCTTGCAGGCCATACAACCTCAATGGAAGTAACAGCACTGGGCATTCCCAGCATCATCGTTCCAATAGATAACCATCCAGAACAGCATAAGAATGCAGTGCACGTTGAAAAATATGGAATATCCCTTCTCAGGAACATGAAAGAGCTGACGCCTAGGGGAATTGCAGATGATGTTAACCAACTTCTAGGGGATGAAACCCTGAAGGAGAGGTCTGAAGAAACCATTGAAACATTCTCCAAGTACAGTGGAACAGAGGATTCAGTGGAGATAATAATGAAACATGCCATGGATAATAGGGAACCTTTATAAATTTAAAGGGTATACGTAATATTATATTGGAGGTATAAGATGATCAATTTACTTGTTACAGTTTTTGGGGGGCTGTTGGTTGTTGGTGGAGTTTATTTAATGTACCTAGGATTTGCAACACCACCAAGTTTTCTATTTTTCTTTGCTGGACTTTGTTGTTTTGTTTTAGGATTCATTATTGTGATAATCTTCGCCAGCAGAATAGACCTTTCAAAATCCCAGAAACGGGCAACCCCAAGAAAAGCTCCTGTAAAAAAACCGGAAAAACAGTTTAAAGACCAAGACAAGAAGGTAGTTCTTGAAGAGATAACCAAAAACATCAAACCTGAAAGCCCTAAAAAACCTTCTCCAGTAAAACCAAGACCTGCTGTTAAGCCTAAGGCTGCAGATAAACCGAAAGTCAAACCTGAAGCTGCAGATAAAAAAGAAGCACCAAAACCTGCAGTAAAGAAACCAATAAAACCAGTGAAAAAGGCCAAACCTGAAGAAAGGGCAGACCCATCCAACCAATCCTACATGAAACGGGCAGCAAAGGCTTCTAAAACCAATGGAAAAATGGAAAAAACAGGTGAAACTCCAGTTAAACCTGTAACTGAAAAACAGGTTCCTGAAGAAGGATCTAAACCAGGGGTGGGTAAAATAAAACCAGTAACTAAAATGGATAAACCTAAACCAGCACCTAAGCCTGCAGTTAAACCTAAACCTCAGGTTAAATCTGTTAATGTCAATAAGTTGAAACCTCAAAAATCCAAGAAGATCTCCAAATCAAGGAAGGAAGAAGAGGATGATGAATTTGTTAAAAACCGGTTAAACCGTTTGAAAGAGAATTACATCCAGAATGCAAAGGATCTGGAGAGTTTAATTGATGAAAGACTGGACTCCTTCAAGGGCACCCTTGACCAGTTAAAATCAGAATCCCAGGAACCAAGCATAATCTGGTCCTTTGATGCCAGTGATGTTCAGGATGCACTGAAAGACACAATATCCAAATCTGAAAGGAAGATAGTGATGATGTATCCGTGGGTCAGAAACATAGATGTTGCTGTTTTAAAGAAATTCATGGACACAGAAAGCAGGATGATCATACAGGAGGCAAGTCTTGATGATGAAACCTCTGTGGAACTCATCAAACTCCTCATGGACAACGATGTTAAGATACGAACCATGCCCCACGTGCACACAGTTGCAGTTGTTTCAGATGAAACCAATGGTCTGATAATCTCCACAGACCCAATCTATGAAAGCTTCGAGGTTGGAGTTGTCTACAAGGACCAGAAATCCATAGAGGAAATTGAAAGACTCTTTGAAGATGCATGGAGCATTTCAAAGAACATAAACCTGGAGAAAAAACAATGATGATAAGGTGGCTTGGACACTCCGCATTCCAGATAGTGACAGACGACAGCCTGAAGATACTCGTAGATCCATTCATAAGCAACAACCCTGCATGTTTCATGGAGGTTGAAGAATTAAAGGCAGACATAATATGTGTCACACACGGCCATGCAGACCACTTCGGGGACACAATGGAACTTGCAAATAGAACAGGGGCACTTGTGGTCTGCAACCATGAAATCTCGATTTACCTCTCCAAACAGGGTTTTGAAACCCTTGGAATGAATATCGGTGGAACTGTGGAGTTACAGGACATCAAAATAACCATGGTCAACGCACTCCACTCCTCAGACATGGACTTCATAGATGAAGTGAGTGCTGGTGGAAGTGCTGCAGGATTTATAATAGAACTTGAAAACGGCAGGAAAATATACCATGCAGGGGACACAGGAATATTCTCAGATATGAGGGCTGTGATAAACCATATATACAGTCCCGACATAGCCATGCTACCTATCGGGGACAGATACACAATGGGACCATTTGAAGCTGCAATAGCTGCAGAATGGTTGAATCCCGAGGTGATCATTCCAATGCACTACAACACCTACCCTGCAATTGAACAGAACCCCCTTGAATTTGAGGACATGGTCAGTTCATCCAATCCAAATGTTAAGGTTGTAATACTCCAACCCGGTCAAAGCTACCAAGAGTGATAAAGTGATAAGCATGCGAAAATTCTTCAGGAGAAAATTCTTCCAGGACATTCTGGACAAACTAATGGGAAAAGAAAAGAAACTAAAAATAGGATTCTACGGCCACCCCAATTCTGGTAAAACCACACTTGCCAATACAATGGCAAACGATTGGGTTGGAAAACCCATAGGTCTTGTTTCAGAGATTCCGCACGAAACAAGAAAGGTGTGCCGGCAGGAACAGGTCACAATCAAACAGAATGGAGTTGAACTGGACTTTGATATAGTGGACACACCCGGTATTGCAACCAAGATAGACTATAAAAACTTCCTGGAATTTGGACTATCTGAGGCAGAGGCAAAGGAAAGGGCTAAGGAAGCAACAAAGGGCATAATAGAAGCTATAAAATGGTTGGATGATGTTACGGGTGTCTTACTGGTTGTGGATGCAACCAAGGACCCACTGACCCAGGCAAACATCACCATCATAGGAAACCTTGAAGCCCGTAAAATACCCTTCGTAATAGTTGCCAACAAAATAGACCTTCCAGAATCTTCCCCAGAACGTATATTTTCTGTCTTCCCACAGCACAAGGTGGTGCCTATCTCAGCACTTCACGGTGAGAACACAGGGGATCTTTACCAGGCAATGGTGGAAACTTTCAGATAAAACTCTTTGAGGTCAATAAAATGGATGAAGTTAATATAAATGCTCTAAAAATGGATTTTTTATCCTCCGATGCACTCACATCCCACACCAGCATGGAAAAGGTATCTATGATAGTGGATAGGGTGAAAGATGGAGATCTTGTTGTGATTGAGGGGGGACTGGCACCTGAAGAGGAAGCTGAACTTATAGAAACCACCATGAGGGAGATAGATGTTGAGAACTTCATGGGAATCGACATATACACCCTGGAAAAGGATGAAAAATCATTCTTCGGACTTTCAAAGCGTAAAACAATAGGAATAACTATAATAGGTCCTGCAAATGTCATGAAAACGGTTAAGAAGCGGTCCAATTTCCTTTCAATGATCGCGAACCTGGGTGATGCAGATGCATCGATGCATTAAGTGTGGTGCTGAATTTGAAGAAGATTCCAAGGATCTTATACTGAATGGATGTCCAGAATGCGGGAGCAAATTCTTTGAATACCATCACAAAGGCAAGGTTAAGGAGATCCATGAGATAACTGGGGATTCTGTTGAGACCATAATGGTCAGGGACAATGGAATCTACGAGGTGGACCTGCCCTCACTCATGAAGGAGGACTCCATAATAATCTCAGATGAAGAGGGAAAGTACCTCATAGACATCAACTTCCTTCTTAAAAAACAGATGAAGGATAAGGAGAAGCTTTAAGAAGATCTTAAACATTAAATCTTTTTATTTACAGTTTCCATGAATTTCCTTTTTCAAATCAATTTTTTATCATCTTATCGTTCACATTATCAGGTTTTAGCAGCAGCTTATTCTTTTACTATTTTTATATCTTACAAAATTTAAAAATAAGAAAATTTATAATGAAATTTCAAAGTTTCTCAACATCATTATCAATCCCTATTTTTTTAATTTAAAGCTTAATTTAGAAACTAACTTAAAAATAGATATATTAAATCTGAATTTAGTAAAAAAAGATATATTAAAAGCTTAATTTAATAAAATAAGTATGCTACTATTTTTGATCTGATTTTAAACCCTTAACTGTGAACCAAAAAAATAAAAAAAGAAAAGGAAGGGACTTATTTCTTTTTAGGTACCATCAATCCACTTAAAACCACGAGTACTGCAATTAAAAGGTAGTTTATTGGTGTTCCTGTTTCCTGCATTGCCACTGTGCTGCCAGCTGCATTTACCTGTGCTACTGGATCTTCCACGTTGATGGTTATTGGAGTTACTCCCTCTGCGCCACTGTTGTAGGTGTCTGCAGCTATTGAGGAACTGAATAAATAAGCTCCAGCTGCACCGAGTTTACCTGTAATGTAGAGGTACGGGTCACCCACTGCAAGGTCTGTGAAGGTCCATGTTATGGTTCTCCTTGTTTCGTTGTAGGTCCAGTTTCCATCACCACTGATGTTGCTTAATTCAAAGCCTTCAGGCAATGGGATGGTTATTGTAACATTCTCTGCTTCATCTGGTCCGTTGTTCCCGAGCTTGTAGGTCAGGGTGAATGTTTCACCGATGCCTGGATCCTTTTTACTGCTTGTTACCACAACATAGATACTGGACTGTGGAACCTTGAGTGTTCCTGTAACATTGGAACCTGCGTACTGATCATCTGCAGCAAATACTGCATCAACGGTGTAGTTTCCACCCACAAGTTTGATGTTGTACAGCAGAGTAGCCACCCCGTTGGCATCGGTTGTAACGGTGCCCACAGTTGTACCGTTCACCTTGAAAGTCACGTTTTTACCGCTGATAACCACGTTATGGGCAGTGTCAGTTAAAGTTGCTTTCAAAGTCACATTTGTGCCTTTGTTTCCAGTTACATTATCAACGGTTAAACTGGTCGGTGTTGCATCCACAGTTAGAGTATCTGCTCCGTTGGCGGCTGCATACTGCGTTGTTGCGTTGAATGTTGCGTTTGTGGTGTAGGTTCCTGTGTTCTGGATGATGCTGTAGTTGCAGGTTGCCAAACCGTTGCTGTCAGTGGTTCCCTGGCCTACATAATCACCGTTCACGTAGAAGTCAACGGTTTCACCAGCAACTGCTCTGTCATGTGCTGTGTCCCACAGAATTGCGATTAGGGTTGTGTTGTCTCCTTTGTAGCCTGAAGCTGCACCAACAGTTAAACTGGTTGGTGTTGCATCCACAGTAAGGGTGTTTGTTCCATTGCTAGGTTCGTATTGTGTGGTTGCGTTGAAGGTTGCGTTTATGGTGTAGGTTCCAACGTTCTGTGTTATACTGTAGGTGTATCTTGCAACACCGTTTGCATCAGTGGTTCCCTGGCCCACGTAGACACCGTTCACGTAGAAGTCAACGGTTTCACCAGCAACAGCCTTGTTACTGTCTGTGTCCCATAGTCTTGCTGTTAGGGTTGTGTTGTCTCCTTTGTAGCCTGAAGCAGCGCCGACAGTTAAACTGGTTGATGTTCCCTCCACAAGAACCGACGTACTGAGTGAAAAACCATCCACAGTTGCAGTTATTGTGCTCAAACCGTACTTCGTAGGAGTAAAGGTTGTTGCAACCATTGTGCTGCCCATGGTCCCATTCACTGGGTTGAGGTTTCCTGAATTGTTAACTGCAAATGTAACTGTTCCATCTGGCAGTGATCCGCCTGGAATAACGTCGTTGGAGTTGTACCTCATATCTGCAGTTGCGGTTGAAGTGCCTGAGAGACCAACCAGAGTTGTAGGGGAAGCACTCCATCTGAGCACGATCCATGGATCAGCATCAACGTTGCTGTTCACCCTTCCGGCTGCACCTGGATGGGTTCCGTTGAAGTTGTCACCCCACCAGTTGTTCTCTGCATCTACTGCTCCGCTGGCAGAATACACATCACCCTTTCCCGTATTTCCAAATATGCGGTTGAAGTGCATTACACCAGTATCTGAACCTCTATCATTCCATACAACACTGCCCTGCACTGCCCTGTTACCTGTGAAGATACAGCGGCTTATAGAAAATGGGCCTGTAGAAGAATGACTATTATAAGCAGCCCAGATAACTCCACCATTTATTGCCATGTTACCTGTGAAGTTGCTGTTGGTGATGGTCAAGCTTTTACCTAAATGGGAAATTGCTCCACCGTTACTTGCCCTGTTGTTTAGGAAGCTGCTTCTGTCAATGGTTATGATACCATAATTCTCGATACCAGCTCCAAAACCTGCAGTGTTACCTATGAAACTGCTGCCTGTAACTGTACAGGTACCGTCACCTGTGTTCCATATTGCACCGCTTTCCGCATGGTTATTGGTAAATGTACAGTTGACTATCTGTGTGACGTTGCTGTTCCATATGGCAGCGCCGTCGTAACTTGCATTGTTGGCTGTGAATGTACAGTTGATCACATCCAAGTTACACATTGTACCGATGGCACCCCCACCGTAACCCCAGTTACCATTGGTTGCAAGGTTACCTGTGAAATTGGAGTTAGTAACTTTTACATAACGTCCACTACCCCATATGGCCCCCCCTTCTCGTGAGGTGTTATTCAGGAAACTGCTACTTGTTACTGTGCATACTCCGTGATTGCCGATGGCGCCACCAAAATAATTTGATGTGTTGTTTGTGAAGCTGCAATCAGTAACAGTTAATGTACCATAGATTTTGATGGCTCCACCATAGTAATTGTTTGCAGTGTTGTTTGTGAAATTACTGCCAGTTATATTAATAATAGAACTGCCCCAGCTGCCTATAGCACCTCCATCGGTCTGTGCAATGTTTTTTATGAAACTACAATTGATCACGGTCAACACATTTGGATTGAAGGATGTACCTTCACTGTAGATTGCACCACCACTTCCACGGTAGACCCAGTTGCCTGTGAAGCTGCTGCTGGTAACCTTAGAATTGCTCCTCAGACTGTAGATTGCACCACCTTCTCCACGTAATGCATTTTCTCCTGTGAAAGTACAACCATCCACATTCAGGTCACCGTACTTGGTACAAATTGCACCACCGTAACCATGACCATAGGGATTGCCAATGTTGTAATCACCTGCGACGTTTTTTGTGAAGTTGCTGTTGGTGACAGTTAAATTACCTACAAAGGGAATGCCACCATCATTGTAGATTGCACCACCAGATCCCTCCAATGCATTGTTACTTGTGAAGTTGCTGCTTGCGATTATAGAGGTACCCCAGTTGGAGATTGCACCCCCATTACCAGCATGGTTGTCTGTGAAGCTGCTGTCTTGTACATTTAATCTACTTCTTTCTGGATATAAGATGTTCCCGTTTTGTATGGCACCACCGTAATATGTTGCATCGTTGTTGTTGAATGTACAATTACTCACAGTTAAGTTTTTTTCATTGAAAATGGCACCACCGTGAGTATTTGCGTGGTTATCTGTAAAGTTACAGTTAACCACAGTCAAAGTACCTCTATTATCGATAGCACCACCAGTACCAGTTGTATTTCCTTGGGTCAATGTTATGTTTTTGATTGTTACTGTCATATCCTTTGAAATCCTGAAGATCCAGTTGTTACTTGTTCCATTTATTATGGTTCCAGCCTGGCTTTGACCTGTTATGTTCATGTTTTTATTGATGGTGATGTTTGTGTTTCCTGTTCCACTGTATGTTCCGTCTGCAATGTTTACATTATCTCCTGCTTTTGCTGTGTTTACTCCTTTTTCTATTGTGAGGAATGGATTTTCTGCGGTACCGCTTCCAATTGTATCATTTCCAGTGGTATTCACATAGATATCAGTAGCACTAACTGCGGAAACAGAAACCAAAAGAACAATTAAAGCAAAGATAAGCACTGTTATTTGTTTTCTTATCTTTTCACCTCCTTCATGTTTATATAATATCACGACTTCAAAGGCTCATGGAGTTATATGGGCCACGTCAAAGAAAGTAAGTGAAGTGAAATATTCCATAGAAACTGTTAATGAATGCTTATAAATGTGATATACAAAAAAATATTAAATTAGTACGTATATATTTAACGAATGAAAAGAGAATACAACTATTTAAATAGGTATGGCCCTATTAAATATTTATGATTACAATACAAAATCTATTTTAAGTTTCAAAATTCATTTGTTCATGAATTAAACCATTAATTTAACTTTTGCCCATAATTTTTGCACCATTTTAATATTGAAAAATGCACAAGTCATTAAAAAATGTATAAATGTATGATTTTTTTTAGTGTGGGATTGGATAATTTTTGCAGAATCCACTTGATCCCTAAATAATTTAAAATTAATTAATTCAATTTATTAAACAATTAAAGAATCCATTAAACAATTAAATCCTATTTTAGGCTAAAATCTGCTATAAATTAGTTTAATAGGTTTTCAATGGATTTAAATGAATAGATCTTAGAAAAAAAGAATAAATTATTTTAAAAAAGTTTTTGGAACTCCATTTTAGGGAAGACAATCCATTGCGGATACTTTTTTGCAGAAAAGGGATATCTGCTGAATAGTTTTAATGAAGAGGCTAAAAAACCTACCTCTTCCACTTCAAACTCCTCTTATCCACGAAGTCGCACTTACCAGACGGAAGAACCCTCACAACGTCCTCAATGGATATTATGCCTTCATCATCGATCTTCTTCCTTATCTGCCTGGCCATTTCCTCCTTCTTGGTGTAACCCGGTTTTATAACTGCGTAGTTATCTGTGTAGGCTGCAAGAGCTTCAGGCGGCCCTGCCATTACTCTCTTGCCCTCGTAGTCCACGATGCCCACAGCCACAAGAAGTGGAACACCTCGCATGTAGTTTCTTGAGCCCCTGATTATGAAGGCACCCTTCGTAACGAACTCACCTGACTGGGGAGTTTTTGAGACCTGGTCTGGGTGCACCCAGTAAACATCGTGGGTGCTGAAACCCTTCTGCCAGGCACTGGAGAAGGATGCAGAGAAGGATGCAGCCTCAACGAGTGTTTCCTCTGAAATTTCACCATCACCTGCCTTGACAACAACAGATGCAGCCCCGTGTATATCTGAGTGGAAGTAAACATCCCTGTTTTCCATGTGCTTTTTAACGACCATCTCATTGGTGGTTGCATCCCTACCTCCAATAACAAGGTTACCCTTGGATGATAAAAACCATCGAAGCTTTTCAAACCATTTAAGCTCCTTTCGAACCCTTTTCTGGGGTACGAGAACCTTCTCCATGGCGATCTCCCGTTTGTTCCTGGCCCTGTCTATCTCAACCTGGGTCTTTTCAATGGCTATGTTAACACCGCTTATCTTCCTTTTAGCCTTTTTACCCTTGTTGTAATATTTCTCAGCGTTTTCTGGTATTCCTATGTTTGAGTCCACCTGAACACGAACCCCATCAAGGTTCAGATCCATAACACCCATCTTATCCACGGATTCAATGGCTTCAAGACCAGGTGCTCCCTTTTTTTTGGCTTTTTTAATGGTTGATGAAACATCTGCCCATGAGTAGTTCTTACGGGCCTCCATTATGGTGTTGATGATGTCCTGAACCTCCTGGTAGTGGGCGTAAAGTGCATCTCCCTTGATGGTGGAGTCCACAATTGTTTTTTTGAATTTTTCAAGGGTTTCAAGCTGGATATTCATCCTCTTCTCGTACTTACCAATCTCACGAGCCCAAACATCCTCATGAACCTTTTTAATATCCTCACCAACGATGCTGCTGTAGAACTCATCTGCAGCCTGGTTGTAGGTTTCAAATGTTTTGGATTCATAGCCCTCATACTTCTTGAGTTCAAGGGGCAGAACATCCTCTTTTTCACCGGAGATTATCATTGGATGGAATTCATGTTCCTTGAGGGGTTTGAAAACATCTATAAATGTATTGTAAACTGCTTCAACCTCATCCTCTGTCATGTCGTGGGATGCCTTTTCCTTATCAACACCTGACCTCAGGGCTATTTCCTCTGCGTAGAGACCTCCCAGTCCGCTTCTTGCAAGGGTTCTCACAACGTCACGATCAGAACCCTGGAACAACTCCTTCACATCCTCTTTTTCAGCCTTCAACGGGTTTAATCCCTTTTCTGGCGGGTACTTGTACTCTTCCTTGGAGGATATGTTCCTGTCCTGCCACATCTTACGTTTCAGTGGGAGTATGATGGTTCCCTCCTCATCCAGGAGTATTATGTTGCCCTTGGCGAAGAGTTCTATAACCAGGGAGTACTTATTCTCCTTCTGGATGTCTATCTCCATGATCCTGTCGAAGTGGTGCTGCCTCACATCTGTGATGGTACCCCCTTTCAGGTGTTTTCTCAGGAGCATGGGAAATGATGGTGGGATCTTAGGATTTTCAGGGGGATACTGGGTTGTGTGAACCCTTGTACCTGCCTGGAAGACAACATCAGTTCTTCCCTTACCCGGTATGTGGAATCTGATGAGTACAGTGTCTCTGGTGGGCTGGTAAGCCTTATCAACCCTGGCGTCTTTTAGTATTTCTTTAAGTTCAGTGCAGATAGCGTAAACATCAACGTTGGACATGGTTTTCATTGAAAAACACCCTTTTTTTAATTAATGGATCAAAATTCTTTGAACATCTAATAACTTTTTTTATAGTAAAGAAACATAACTTTAAAGCATATGGAGTTTAAAAGTTCTTTTTAAACACCCTTTTTAAATTACATCAGATGTATATTTGTGCTCAACAGTTAAATAATAAAATGGATGAGGTAGAAAAATATGGAAGTGGATGCTAAAGTAACAGCGGTACACATGGTCGCTGCAGTAATTGCAGGATATGCATCATATGTATTATCAATCGGATTAATAAGTGCTATTGGTAAAAATGAGGTTCTTGCAGTTTTATTGGGTCTTATAATTCTTTACATAGCAGGTAACGTCTCTGAGAGACTCTTCGGAAAGGAGGAAGTTGGAGGATTTAAGGGATGGCTGTGGAGTGGAATAGTACCCTTCTTCTTCATGTGGCTGGTTGTCTGGATATTTGTATTCAACTTCAGCATGATCTAAGCTGAAATCCAAACCCTCATTACTTCAAACCCTTTAAATGAAAGCCCTTTTATTTCAATACTTTCTTTTTTTATTTTTAAAACCATCACGATTTTTAAAACATCCCCATAAAAAAAAATATAATCTGAACCTTTATTTTACTAAAATCCCCTTTTCCTTGTTTTGAATTTATATGTTGGTTTGAATCACAGTGCCCAGTAGAATATCCATAGGAATGCAAATAGGAATGCGAATATGAACATGAGGGGTGCGAATATTCTGCTCACAGCCACGATTGAGCTTATGGTTGTAACAAGCTCAGTTGAATGCAGGGGGCCCATGGTCTTAATACCCTGGATCTTGGGAACATCAGATGCCACCTCAACATCCTCAATATCGTTAATGGCTTCCTGTGTGCATTCAACGATTGCAGTGATTATTTCATCTGGCTTCTTGGTACCCACAGGGTTGTGGCCCCCTGAGAGGGTGTTAACGAAGTGGGTGTCAGTTGTCATAACCTCCAGATTCTGAATATCAAGATCCGCGAGTGCATCCTGGATCCTTGCCCTGAATCCTATCTTCATGTTGTTTGAGTCAAGAACTATGTAAGCAGTTCTCTCACCTGCAACCTCAACCACCATGACCTTCAAACCGCTCTGACCAACACCGTCGTCCTTGCTGATCTCATTAAGGGGGTTGTGTGCACATCCCATTCTCAGTGTCTCATCCTTATCAAGTTTTGGAAGTTTTTCAACGGCCTCCATTAATTCGAAGACTTCCCTGTTACCAGGGAGTATTCTTCCACCCTCTCCCTTGAAGGAGTTGTGGCAGTCAACCAGCACAACATTCTCAGCCCCTGTAACTGCCTTTGCAAGGTTTGAAACAGCCAGTCCCACACCGAAGTCTATATCATCAAACCCCTGGGGTGCAAAGGTTGCAAGAAGAAGCAGGGCATCGTTGAAGTACTGGGCACCTATACGTGCGTTACCACTTTGAACCCTTATGAATTTACTTGCCCTTGCTGCGTACTCTGCAGTGACCAGGGAATCCTTAACAACCTTTTCAACCTTCTTAACCTCCCTTCCAGACACAGGGTTGAAGTCATGGGTTGAGGGGCCGTGTGAAACCATTGTGAATACATCGAAGCTTTCAGCAATTTCAGTTGGCATGTTACCCCCACCTATGTTACCCACAGGTCCTGGATGTACTCCTGGTGTTATGAAAACAGCTTTCATACCATTTTTATCCCTAAAACTTATAACGCCGGTTATTGTGTCGATTGCCTCACCAATATCCTCGAAGATTCCCTCAAGTGCATTGGACCCCTCTGTGGTGTGTGCCAGAAACAGGCTCAGAAGTTCAAGCCCACCAACTCCGAGGTTTCTCTTCATAGGAGATTCAATGATTGTCACGAAGGAGTAGATTGCAGTGACCAGTATCAAAGATGCAATGATGATCTTGAAGAGCAGTGGGATGATGCTGAAGTAGCCAATGTTGGTGGTGAGACTGGTGAGTGAAACCAGCACCACCACCATGGATATGATCAGGGCAGGTTGGGTTGTAGCAGCAGGTATGGACTTCAAGAGGCTGATGTTGGAGGTTGTCCAGAGCACTATGGTTCGTATTGCAAAGATAACAGCAGCTCCAAATATCAGAGCATCGATGGTGTAATTGTAAACTGTGAATGAAGAAATAACGCTTCCAATAACGTAGATAACCGCAATTATGAACATTGAAATGAGTGACAGGAACATGGACTGTTTCATCTTCATGTGCCTGCCCTCAAGGGCATTTATCATGGGCTGGGTCATTGCTCCAGCCATCATGGACATCAAACCGAAGATGAGAAATCCTGAAGCACCACCGTAGACAACACTGTAGAGTATTGAATCCCCGGCTGCTGGGTGTATCAGGGAAGCCACAGTTCCCACAATGAAACTTATAAAAAGCATGGACAAAACTGAAAAATTCGTTGATGGAAGACTTACCATGTACTTGCTGAGACCTACTACCTTATCCTGTCCTGACATAAATTAATACCTCTGAATTATTGTAAAAAATTGATGAAATCATGATCTGATTTTATTTCCATAGCTGCAATCTATTTTATCTGTAATGAAGTTGAATATCTATATTACTACACCATGGTTTATAATCATATTTGTTCTGGTTTCCTAATTAAAACCATGGGCACAAATAATAAAAGGTGAATTAAAAATGAATCTTAAGCTTGAAACACCATTATCAACCCATGAAACAAAGAAACTTCAGGTTGGAGATACAGTGTACCTTTCTGGAAAAATATTCACAGCCCGTGACAGTGCACATAAACGCATAGTTGAAGAAGGAGCTCCTGTAAACCTTAAAGGGGAGGTCATATTTCATGCAGGACCCATAATCAGGAAGTTGGATGATCACTATGAAATGGTTGCAGTGGGACCCACAACAAGCACCAGGATGAACCCCTACGAACCCCAGGTCATAAGAATGGGAATCGGGGCCATAGTTGGAAAGGGAGGTATGGATGAAGCCACATCAAAGGCACTCCAGGAAACAGGAACAGCTTACCTCACAGCAGTGGGTGGATGTGCAGCGCTCTACGTGAAATCAGTTAAGAAGATCAGGAGTGTTAACTGGCTGGATCTTGGAGTTCCAGAGGCAATGTGGGAACTTGAAGTCCATGAATTCGGACCCCTGATAGTTACAATGGACTCACAGGGAAGAAACCTCTATGATGAAGTCAAAAAAGAAGCCTGAATTAACCAGCTCCATGGATATTGATGAACCATGCAGCCTGGAATCCCATTTCTCAGGGAACTGTCTTACAGGTGCTGCAGGTTCAGAGGATGTTCTCGTGGAACCGGATCTCAGGGGATTCATAGACACCCACATCCACACAGCCCCGGATGTAAAACCCAGACTCCTGAACGATCTTGAAGCAGCAGAGGATGCCAAGTTGAATGGTATGGGGGCAATAGTCCTAAAATCCCATCTAGAACCAACAGCAGGCCGTGCAAGGATAGCAGAAACTGCAACAGGATTCAGGGTCCTGGGCGGTATCTGTTTGAATAAAAGTGTTGGAGGACTCAACATAGAGGCAGTTAAAACCTCAACCAGCATGGGCGGCAGGATGGTGTGGCTTCCAACCACCTCCTACCCTGAAACTTCTATGGATGAGGAGAAACTTGAAGCCATCATCAACCTCATCTGCGAGGAGGACATGGTGCTTGCAACAGGACACCTCCAGGTTCCTGACATATTCAGGGTTATTGACATGGCAAGGAGTGCTGGTACCAAACGCATTCTTGTGAACCATCCCCTCACACGTGTTGTGGGTGCATCGGTTCAGGAACAGAAGGAAATGTCACGACACGCTTACCTTGAGCACTGCTTCGTTGCCTGCATGGAAGGCCATGACTGCCTTGACCCTGGAGTTATTGCCAGTGCCGTTAAAACAGTTGGATCATCCAGGTGCATCATGGCAACTGATTTTGGTCAGGCACACAATCCCCTACCCTCACAGGGGTTGAAGTTATTCGTAAAAATAATGATTGAACAGGGACTTTCCATGGAGGATGTTCACGCCATGTGTATTGAAAATCCCTCAAAACTCCTGTTTTAAGGATCTGCCCCAGATCTTCCCATTTAAAATAAGTATTCATTCAGATAACTGCAAGTTCTCCTGCAGTTGTTATTTCAAGTTTGTCAGGTGCTATAAAGCCCATTTCCCTGAGTTCTCTTATGTGGTTGTAGGTCATTCCCCTGCTTATCCCTATTTTTATTGCAAGGTTCTTAACAGATATATCACCCTTCTTGAGTTCCTCAAGCACCATGAGTTTAGTTTCAGATATTCCGAAGTTCAGGATTGGAAGGTCCAGTACCTGTTTATCTTCCTCTGTAACGTAAACTATTCTCTCAATCATCTTGTGCCTTGCGTAACACCCGAAAAGGGCTCCAAGAGCCTGGGGCTTTCTTCCACCACTTATGTTCACAACGATCTTCCTGCCCTGGGCAGCTTCCTGCTCTATAACATCAACTGTGTCCCTGGCTATTCTCACAACTTCGTAGAGACTGGTTATCTTGGTCTCTATGTCTATGAACTTTCCAAGGGTTTCAGCCAGTATTTCCTCAACCTTTAATTTGTCCTTCGGAGCATCTTCTTCCCTTAAAAGAACAACCTTCTTAGGGGAGAAATTGGTTATACAGAACATAACAGGTTCTATTGCATAGATCGTTGATATCAACGTGTAATCCATTGTATCACCCTCACTTCCTTTAACTTTCCATACTCAATCTAATTCGGATCCCACTGGATCCATATTCACAGAAAGAGGTATGTTATTAAACACTTCCTTACCTTTATTTTTCTTATGATGCATCATTAATATATATTTTGCTAAATCATGGCCAGTAGGGAATAGTTGGTATCCATTTACTTTGCATATGTCACTTTTTGAGTTAACCATTGTTACAGATGCTTTTTTTTAGTGGGTGGAATTCACAGGGTGCATGAATCTGGATCTGTAAATAGAAATCATGTACATTTATATACCAGTTATTACTAATATTTCTTTGGGTACACAGTTTCCATTTAATGGGGGGTTATGTCCCAACAAAAGGTTATATAATAATTATGCTAATCACAGTAATAGATAAACTCTGATAATGTTGATGGATAAATAATGATGGTTCATTTGCTTTTGATAAGGGAGATGTTTTAATTGGATAACACACGGGTACTGATAATTGAAGATGAAAGCATAACTGCCCTGGAGATTCATAAGAAGCTTGAAACATGGGGCTACCATGTTGTTGGAGTGGCAGGATCCGGGGAGGAGGCAGTTGAAATTGCCAGGGAAAACAGGCTGGACCTCATCCTTGCAGACATCATACTCAAGGGAGACATGGACGGTGTGGAGGCAATAGAACAGATCTACGAGATAACGGATGCTCCAGTCATATACCTCACAGCCCATGCAGATGAATCAACCTTCAAAAGGGCCAAGGAAACCAAACCTGCAGGTTACGTTATAAAGCCCTACGATGAGAAGGAGCTTGCCTTCAACATGGAGATAGCACTCTACAACAGAAAGGTCAAATCAAGGGTTGAAGAATCAGAGGAACGCCTTAAAGCCATGAACCAGTTCCTGCACATATCCTCCAGGGCAATGACATCCAGCATGCGCATAGAAGATACAGCAGGATTTTTAAAGGAATTTGCAAGGTTCTTCCAGAGCAACATCCACTCAAGGTTCAGGAAGGATCTGCTATCTGAAAACTCCATGCGCAGTGATGAAGAACTCCTTGAAGATTACCTGGAATGGGTTTCCCAGTTCTTCACAAACCTGGGCTACAAGGTGGATACCCAGGACAACTCCCTCCTTGTGAACCAGTGCTTCTGGGGCTCCCGAAGAGGGGATAACAAAACCTTCTGCCTCATGTGCAAGGCCATGACAGAGCTGAGTTTCAAATGGACAGGACTACCTGGACATGTTGAACATGAATCAGGGCTTGGGCTGAATCATCCCACATGTGTGTTCAGGTTTGAAGTTGAGGAATGAAATCTTTAAAACTATTTTTTAAGGGGTTAAATCTTTTTTTTAAGGTTTTAAAGACTATTCTATTTTTAAGAAATAATTTTTTCTACTGTAGAAAATCATTCCTTATTAATAAAAATAAATAATAAAAGTATTATTAAGGTTTATTTTTAGATTATACATCTTATTAAAATTAGAAATAGATTTTCAGCCAGTTAATCAATTCATAATAGAAACATTTTAATTATGGACTTTTAATATGTAAAATCAGTTTTAAAGTAGGATATTCATGTGATTTCATGAATGAAATGGGACTTATTTAATTTAAAAATTTATTTTAATCAAGGGAGAGGTAAGATGAGTAATTTTCAGGAAAAAATTACATTCATATGGGATTTAGCAGATCTGTTGAGGGGGACATACAAGCGAAACGAATATCAAAAGGTTATACTCCCTTTTACTGTATTAAAAAGGTTTGACAGTGTTTTAAGCCATTCAAAACCAGATATTATTGATGCTTACAATAAATACAGGAACCAGTTTGAGAACCTTGAACCTGTCTTAATGCAGGCTGCAGTTGATAAAGATGGTAATGAGCTGGGTTTTTACAACTACTCAGAGTTTGATTTTAAGGGTTTGCTTGCAGATCCAGAGAACATTGAAGAGAACTTGATGCATTACATGGATTGTTTCAGTAAAAACGTTCAGGAGATCTTTGAAAATTTCCATATTAAGGATCATATTGCCAGGTTATCCAAGGCAGACCTTCTTTATCTGCTTATAAAGAAGTTTTCAGATTCCAAGGTGGATCTGCATCCTGATAAGGTTTCCAATCATGAGATGGGAACCATATTTGAGGAATTGATACGGAAATTCTCAGAGCAGTCCAATGAAGAGGCAGGGGAGCACTTTACACCTCGTGATGTTGTTGAGCTCATGACACGGCTGATATTCATTGAAAATGGGGTTCATATTAAGGAGAAGGGTATCATTAGAACGATTTATGACCCGGCCTGTGGAACTGGTGGAATGCTCACAAGCTGTAAAAACTTCATAAAAGACCTGAATAACAACATTGAGGTTCCACTCTTCGGCCAGGAGATAAACGAAGAGATATATGCTATATGCAAATCTGACATGCTCATAAAAGGAGAAGATGCCGACAGAATCCAGGGACCTATGAGTACACTGTCAAACGACCAGTTTCCAGATAAGAAGTTCGACTTCATGATATCCAATCCTCCCTACGGTAGAAAATGGGAGCTTGACAAGGAAGAAGTGCAGAGAGAATCAGAGAAAGGATTTAACGGCAGATTTGGAGCAGGACTGCCCAGGATAAACGACGGCCAGCTGCTCTTTCTCCAGCACATGATATCCAAGATGAAAACAGAGGAAAGATCAAGGATAGCAGTCATCACCAACGGCTCACCACTCTTCACAGGGGATGCAGGATCCGGGGAGAGCAACATCAGGAAATGGATAATAGAAAACGACCTCCTTGAGGCTATAATAGGACTGCCTGACCAGCTCTTCTACAACACAGGTATAAAAACCTACATCTGGGTTTTAACCAATGAAAAACCGGATGAACGTGTGGGGAAAATCCAGCTTGTTGATGCAACATCCCGCTTCAAGAAGATGCGTAAAAGCCTTGGAAACAAAAGACACCAGCTATCTCCAGAGGATATAACTGAAATCCTAGAGTTTTACAACCAATTTGAATCCTGCGACAACTGCAAGATCCTCGACAACGAGGACTTCGGCTACACCAAGGTAACAGTGGAACGACCATTACAGTTGAACTACAATGTTACAGAGGAAAGGCTTGAGAATCTTTACAGTATCAGTGCCTTCTCCAAGTTTGCAGAGAGCAAGAGCAAGGATCCTGAAGTGAAACTTGAGGAAGAAAAGGCTGGAAAAGAGAAACAGCAGAACATTATCAAAGCCCTGAAAAGGATTGAAGGCAGCTACAGCAACTGGGACAAATTTGAATCAAAGGTTAAAAAAGTTTTAGAAAGTTTTGATCTTAAACCTGCATTCATAAAAAGCATTATAATGGCACTATCTGAACACGACGACACAGCAGACTATGTGACTGATGGTCGTGGAAAGATGAAGACAGATTCCAAGCTGCGAGACTACGAGAAGATACCCTTGAAGCAGGATATTGAGGATTACTTCGAGAGGGAGGTTCTGCCCTACTACCATGATGCCTGGATGGACAGGAGCAAGGACAAGGTTGGCTATGAAATAAACTTCACACAATACTTCTACAAGTACGAGGCACCAAGGCCACTTGAAGAAATTGAAAGGGACATAAAAACTGTGACAGCTGAGATTCAGGAACTCATAAAGGAGGATCTGGATGAAGCTTAAACCTTACCCTGAATACAAGGATTCTGGGGTTGAATGGATTGGAAAAATACCTGATAAGTGGGAAACCCAGAAAATGAAGAATTTAATTTTTTTTCAGGAGGGGCCTGGTTTAAGGAATTGGCAGTTTAAAGATGAGGGAATACGGGTAATTTGTGTTACTAACATCACCGAGAATGGGATAAATTTCTCCAATTATGAAAAATTCATCTCTGAAGAGGAATATAAACATTCATATAGACATTTTACTGTTGAAAAGGGAGATTTATTACTCTCTAGTTCTGGTAACTCCTGGGGAAAGGTTGCTGAATATTTATCTGATGAGAAGGTAATTCTGAATACTAGTACAATCAGAATAAATGAAAATCTTTTTAAAAAAGAAGTTAGTAAAAAATTTTTGAAATGGGCTTTACAATCTGATAGCGTTAGAGAACAGTTGGGATTGATGATGACAGGGTCATGTCAACCTAATTTTGGACCTTCACATCTTTCAGAAGCAATAATGTGTTACCCAAATCTAAATGAACAAATTCACATAGCATATTATTTAGACAAAAAAACCTCTCAAATCGATAAAACAATCCAAAAAGACACCCGACTTATTGAACTTCTCAAAGAAAAAAGAACGGCTATGATAAATCATGCTGTGACCAAGGGAGTGGACCCTGATGCAAAAATGAAGGATTCGGGGGTTGAATGGATTGGGGAAATTCCTGAAGGATGGGAAGTTAATAAATTAAAATTATCAGTTTCTAAAATTGGTAGTGGAATCACTCCAAAAGGTGGAGCTTCTGTTTATGTTGAAAAAGGTATAGCTTTGCTAAGAAGCCAAAATATTCATTTTGAAGGATTAAAAATAGATAATGTATCTTACATAACTGAAGAAATTAATAAAACCATGTTAAATTCAGTTGTTAAAAATCATGATGTTTTGTTAAATATCACAGGAGCTTCAATAGGTAGATGCACATATTTTGAAAATCAGGTTGATAAAGCAAATGTAAATCAGCATGTATGCATTATTAGGCCAAAAACAATTTGCTATCGTTTTTTAAATTACATCTTAATGTCTAACATTGGACAAGATCAGATATTTTCTGTACAAATGGGTTCTTCTAGAGAAGGGCTTAATTTTGAACAAATTGGAAATTTTAAGATAGTATATCCTCCATACGATGAACAACAAAAAATAACTAATTATTTGGATGAATCAATTTCAAAAATAGATGAAACAATCCAAAAAATCGAAAAGAAGATAGAACTCCTTGAGGAATACAAAAAGTCTTTAATTCATCATGTTGTAACCGGTAAAGTTAATGTGCTAAAAGAGGATTAGAATGTCTAATTTGACTAATTTAGAAAAACAAATATTTGAAAAATTACTTAATATGAGAAGCGGCTATGTTTTAGACTTTTCAAACAATACATTTCATGATTTTATTAAAACTAGTGTAAATATAGATATTTTTGATGAAAAATATGAAAAAGCATGCGATGACTTAGGTTATGCTAGTTGTTCGAAAGCGAATAGATTAAGATGTTTCTGGGATATAGAATCAGATTCTATTGTTTATAAACTATTAAAAGAACTATTAGAATACTATGAATATATTTATGAAGATGATTATGATGATGAAAAAGATTGGAAATTATTGGAAAAAGCTAAAGCTTTAATTAATGATTCAAATTCAATAGAAACAGGTTCTAATGATGAAGAAGCTTTTTTAGAACAAGAATTTGAAGGCATTGATATTTCTTCTTTAGGACTTGATGAAAGTGTTGTGCCTATAATTAACTCAAGAATTGATGAGATTGAGATTTGTTTGGGTAATAATGCTACTTTAGCATCGATTTTTCTTATTGGAAGCACTTTAGAAGGGATATTATTGGGATTTGCATCTCAATACCCTGAAAAATATGGAAGAGCAAATTCTTCACCTAAAGATAAAAAGGGTAAAGTTAAAAACTTTGATAAATGGAATTTAAATGATTTTATTAATGTATCTTTTGAAATAGGATTTTTAGAGAAAGATGTGAAACAATTTAGTCATTATTTACGAGATTTTAGAAATTATATCCATCCTCACAAACAATTGGAGGATAAATTCAATCCAAACAAACACACGGCTTTACTTTGTGAGCAAGTATTAAAAGCAGCTATATATGAATTATCAAAAATTAATGAATGATTAATAAAAAAATTTGATAATTTTATCAAATAAATACAGAAAATTCCCTCATTCATCACGTTGTAACGGTTAAAGTTGATGTGAGGGAGAGGTGGTTGTATGAGTTCAGATACATCTGAGAAAAGGTTTCAAAATGATATTATCGATCATTTGATGAGTACAGGTTACATGAAGAGAAACACCCACAGGGACTACAACAAGGCATCATGTCTTGACCCTGAGTTGACCCTGAAATTTATCCATGACACCCAGGAGAAGACATGGAAAAAATGGCAGAGGATCTATGGGGAAAAAGCCGAGCAGAAGTTCTTTTTCAGGTTGGTATCAGAGATCGACAGGAAGGGAACCATACACGTCCTGAGAAACGGATTCAAGGATGCATCCTGCAACTTCAAACTCTTCTACCCACAACCCAACAACAACAAAAATCCAGACTCATTCATGAACTTTAAAAGCAACATATTCTCAGTCATAGATGAACTGGAGTATCAGGAAAAGGACAATGGCAACAGGATAGATCTCGTTATCTTCATAAATGGCCTGCCAATTGTAACAATTGAGTTGAAGGACACCTTTGCCCAGGGTGTTGAAAATGCCATAAAACAGTACAGGGAAGACAGGGACCCGAGGGAGAAAATATTCAAACGTTGCTTTGTTCACTTCGCAATGAGTGACGAGAAAATAGCCATGGCAACCAAACTGGAAGGCAGAAAAACCAGATTTTTACCCTTCAACAAGGGCCTTGAAAATCCCGTGGTTAAAGGGGACTACAAAACCTGCTACCTCTACAATGACATTTTACAGATAAACAAGCTCTCCAAGCTTATCTCCAACTTTATCTACATTGAAAAGGACAAAAAAAAGGAGCTTCCCATCTTTCCAAGGTATCACCAGCTGGACTGCGTCAACAGAGTGTTGGGGAATACAGTTCCAGGTAAAAATTACCTGATAGAGCACAGTGCAGGCAGTGGTAAAACCAAAACCATTGCATGGCTTGCCCATGGACTTATAAAGAAGTTCAACAGCCGTGATGAAAGGTTTTACGATATGGTTGTGGTTGTATCTGATAGGAGGGTTATTGACCAGCAGCTCCAGGCCCAGGTTAAGGCCATAGAGAAGGTCAAAGGAATAGTGGAGGTTATCGATGATAACTCAGACCAGCTTGGAGAAGCCCTTAAAACAGGCAGCAACATCGTTGTGACCACGCTCCACAAATTTTCCTACATCCTTGAAAAAGCCCGTGATTTACCAAAGAGAAATTATGCTGTGATAATTGATGAGGCACACTCCTCACAGACTGGTAACATGGCCCGGAACATGAAAAAGGTTTTATCAACCAACAGCTTGGAGGAAGCTGAACTCCTGGACGATGTTGACGATGATGTTGAGGAGGAAATCCTCAGGGAGATAGAATCCTTCCGTAACCTGAACAACATAAGCTTCTTTGCCTTCACTGCAACACCTAAAAACAAAACCCTTGAAATGTTCGGAACAGAAAATGAAGTTGGTGAATACCTTCCATTCCACACTTACACCATGAAGCAGGCAATTGAAGAGGGGTTCATACTTGATGTTTTAAAGCATTACTTGAGTTATGAAACCTACTTCAAGCTCATCAGGACTGTGGAAGATGACCCTGAGTTTGAGGAGCAGAAGGCCAAGCGTTTGCTTCGAAACTTCGTTGAGAAACATCCACATGCAATTTCAAAGAAAACAGAGATCATGCTCGACCACTTCATGAACTCCACACGGAACAAGATCAAGGGCAAGGCCAGGGCAATGGTTGTAACCAGATCAAGGCTCCACGCAGTTCTATACAAAAAAGAATTTGATAAGGCAATAGAAAAGAATGGATATTCAATAAAGACGCTGGTTGCGTTCACAGGAACTGTTAAACACGATGAAAAGGAGTACACTGAAAACTCTATGAACGATATTTCCCGAACCAAGAGCATTGAAAATGCCTTCGTGGAAGACCCATACAGGATCCTTATCGTGGCAAATAAATATCAGACAGGATTTGACCAGCCGTTGTTGCATACAATGTACGTTGATAAATCTTTAAATGGTATTGCAGCGGTTCAGACACTGAGCAGGGCTAACAGGATATATGAAAATAAAAATGACACCCTGATCCTGGACTTTGCAAACCAGACAGATGTGATTCAGAAGGCATTTGAACCATTTTATGAGGTGACTTACCTTAAAGAAGCCACAGATCCCCACAAACTCTACGAACTACAGGACAAACTTCTTGATTACCATGTCTTTGATGAGGAGGATATTGACACATTCGTGAATGCCTACAAAAAAGGAGAAAACCAGCAGGAGCTCCATAACATTCTAAGTCCTGTTGTAAAGGAATTTAAGAAGATTGAAAAGGAGGATCAGGTTGGATTTAAGAAAACACTGAGAAGGTACCAGAACATTTACTCTTTCCTCTCACAGCTGATTCCATTCAGTGATGTGAAGCTTGAAAAACTTTACATCTTCAACAAGTTCCTGAATAAAAAGCTTCCTACCATCAACGATCCATTACCCTTCAACGTCCTTGAGGATGTGGATATGGACTCCTACAAAATCGCAGACAAAGGTGAAAGTGTAATTCCGCTTACAGGAAATGGTGAGTTACAATCTGCCTCAGATGGTGCTGCAAACTACACTGAAGATGAACTGGAGAAATTATCCCAAATAATCAAGGATTTGAACGACGCATTCAACACAGACTTTACAGATGATGATAAAGTGTTCCTTGAACGTGTGAAAGACAACCTGCTGGATAACCCGGAATTAATAGAGAAAATGGAGCACAACTCCAAGGAAAACGTTGAAGCTGTATTTGATAAATATTTCAACAGGGAAATGACAGGACTCCTCAATAGCAACATGGCCCTCTTCAAAAGGGTTAACGATAATGATGAATTGAGAGATAAACTAAGATACGCACTCTTTGATTTGATATATGAAGATTTTGGGAATAAAAATAAAGAATAAATATGGTACTATTAAGCAAATAATTAATTAGTAACCCCCCTCAATTGAAGATTGATAAAATTTGATTTATCATAAAACCCCTAACTTTAGATTGGAGGTTAATGTATGTTTTCTCCTGTATTTGGTTACACCAATAAAATTGTTAATAACATAGCAGGAATTGAGTTTGACCGGGGCACCATAAATCAATCAATGGTTCTTCCAGAAATTGAAGTTATTTTGAGAAAAAATGCCCTCATCAGGTCTGTTCATGCTTCTACAGCCATTGAAGGAAACACTTTAACAGTGAATGAAGTGAACAATCTTTACAAGGGAGTACATGTTACTGCAAGAGAGAAAGAAAAACAGGAAGTACTGAACTACTTTGATTTTCTGGGAAAAATTGATAAGTACCATAAAAAAGGTAAAATCACCGAAAAATTACTTTTGAAAATTCATAAAGAAATATCCAAGAACACCCTAAATCAAATCTTTTGAAGGCCACTACAGAACTGTTGAAGTTAGGGTAGAAAATTTAAGGACAGGAGAAGTCAGATACAGACCTCCTGATTATGTGAAGGTACCTAAACTCGTGAAAAACTTAATTGAATGGATCAATAACTCTGAAAATATTTCACCCCTGATTGTGGCGGGTGTGGCACACTATGAGCTTGTTCGGATTCATCCATTTGTGGATGGTAATGGGCGAACTGCAAGAGCCCTAGCTGCATTGATCCTGTTTACAAGGGGGTACGATACCCGTTACATTACAGTAGATGAATACTATGATAAGGATCGGAAACTTTATGTTGATGCACTGAAGACTGCTGATGACAGTGGCGATCTAACGGGGTGGCTTGAATATTTCACCGAGGGTTTTCTAATATCTGTTTCAAAGGCTGTGAATGAGCTGTTGAAACCTCTGATGATTAAACATGGGGACATAGATCTAACTGAAAATCAGAGCAAAATAATAAGTTTTATCCAGGAAAATGGAAAAATAACCAACAGCGAAACTAGAAACTTACTGGATATATCCTCTCAATCCGCCTACAAAAACCTGCAAAAACTTCAAGATCTTGGTATCGTAACACGAAAAGGTTCCGGAAGATCAACCCATTACATTTTCGGTAGGGTTGATGAAAGATTAAGAAAAAAGTTGATGAAAAATTTAATTTATTATTAAATAATTATAGAATTCAATAATTAAGCTCAAATAGAATTAAAATTAATAATTTAGACTAATAATTAAAGAATTAACTCAATATAATTAGTTTAAACGATTTAATAGATAAAATAAAGAATTAAATTTTTTAGATCAAGTTGATGAAAAGTGTTTATGAAAAGAAAAATTCAATATTTTTTAGAGACAGGAGTCAGAAGAAATCTTTTTATATTCACCTTTTTCATTGAATCTACATGAAGGTGGTGCTTATCCATGGAAAACTACGATATATTAACTCATAATATAAAAATAGCTTTAGAAAATATTGATAAGAAATATATAAAGGTTTGTCAGAGGATTTATGGGCAGGAATACTCTAACAGGTTATATTTTCAGGAAAAACAATTTGCCTATGAATTTTACCACCAGTACCGTATGTTTTACAGTGAAAATTCTTTTAAAGCCCTGATCTTACAGACTGAAGTTAATAAGAGGTATGAAAATTCTCGAAACTCTCAGAAGATCCCGTATTTTATTCTCCACATTCCAGATTCAAGTGACAACGATATTGGAATAATAGAATTTAAATGTGCATACACAGGCGGACATCCAAATACAAAAGAGATTAAAGGGGATCTGGATAGATTAATTGAATCTAAAAGAACTTCAGGTTTGAGATATAAAAAGGCCTTTGAGGTTATTATAGGAACTGGAAATGAAATCAATTCCCAAAAACAGTTGATAAACTCCATGGATAGTGGAGAAAAGGTTAGAGTAATGTGGTTCAACACAGATTCATGGAAGGTTGAAGTTGATGAGGTACTCTGGGACAAGCCATGATTTAAGGTCTATTAAATGGGGTGGATATTTAGCCATAAATAAATTATAAAATTAGATTCTACTGCAGAAACTATCCAGAAATAAAATTAAATAAACCAAAATTTTAGAAGGCCCATATAATGGATGACTGGAAAGAAATCCACAGTCTTGCAGATAAAAGCCGTGAAAGGGAGAAGAAAAAGAAGGAATCCAAAGAACTTAAGAAGTTCTTTAAAAGCTTCAAATGGAGTTTCAGATTCTTTGGAAAGCCCTGAACTTATCAATTCGCCCTAAAACATTTTTTTTACTTCAGCAATTCCCTCCCAGTAACAATTAATAATATTTATATTGGAGGTATGTTCTAATAATTTTGAACGTGTTGAATTGAAGATTTCATTATATTTTAGGGGAGATGATTCAATGGCCGTAGTTTTAAAGGAACTACTGGGAAATTCAACGAAGATAAGTGTCCTTGAAGAATTGATTGGAAAATGGGGAGAATTTTTAACTCTTGATGAAATATCTGAGATGTCAGAAGTTCCAAAACATGTTGCCCACACCCATATTGTGGAACTTCAAAGGATAGGGATACTGAAGGTTCAGGGTCAAAAGTACAAGCTTGATGAAGGGGACAGAAGAACCAAAGCGCTGCTGATCCTGGAAAATGATGAAGAAATCAGGATAGCAATGAATTCAATGGGATAAGGTTCAAGTTAGAAAATGGGGTTCAAAGGTACATAGTGGAAGGTTTCCAGTTGGGGATGGGTTCAAAGTAAATAAATGGAGTGGTTTCAAAGTAGAGAACATTCCTAATGTTTTTCAGGTTCTGAAAACTCCAAAACCAGAACACCAACTCATGATGATAAATAAAATTCTTCTGTAGAAATCAACCTTTGAAGATAAAATTTTAAAACCTTTTGTTCTTAATAATTCAATAAAACTCTTCATGGGGCACTGTTTTTTAATAAAAAGGAATAATATTAGATAATTTATTTTGTGGTATAAACTTTAAAAATATTTTAGGTATACACAATACTTTGGGTATACACTTTAAAAGGGGAACCTTGAAAATGAAAGCCTCAAAACTATTATTGAAACTTCAGGAAGAAGCAGAGCTCTACAAAGAACTTGTTAAAGCTCCAAATAATAATGATAATTCAATAAATTCAGTTATGTCCCGTTACAACTATGTAAACTTCCAGGAGATACTTCAAGTAGCTTTCAGGGGTGAAGATGAAGACATCCCTGAGAAAAGGATTGAAGATCTTGGTATGAGGATAGACCACTACTTTTCAATCCACGCCCCAGATGATGAGGATTTCAGGGGCTTCGTAAAGCTCATCTCAACCTACCTGGTTTTCATTGCAAAAAAACCACTCCATCCGCAGGGAACTGTTTTTGAGGATGGATCCAGGGTTTACAGGGGAGATGATTCCTACATCTGCACAGGGAAAACTAAATTCCTGGAATATGAGCTTTCCCTCTGCAGGTACTGTGTATGCAAAAGTCATGCTTCAAATGGTTAAAAAGAAAGTTTTATTTTTCCAGCTCTTCAAGAACTTTCCAGCTCTTCAAGAACTGTTGAAGCTGTGTTAAAACCTGAACCCGCCCTTACAAGTCCTGCTGATTTTAGAAATAATTCTACTCCAGATTTCTCCATTTTTTCATCAACTCCAAAACCATGTTTTGGATGGAGCACCAATAAATATATCCTCGAAGGGAGGGCCCAATCTGAAAAACCCGTCTTTATCCATGGGGGAACCTAAGATCATGAAGATTTAGTTCTTAAAAAAAATATTTCACTGTATCTATTGAAGAAACCTGGTTCCATCACTCCTCCTCTTCATGGTAACCTGCTGGAGCTGCTTCCAGTGTTATTCCATGTTTCTTTTCAATAACTGCTTCACAGTAATTATCACCCAGACACATCCTCTTGGTGAAGTGTTGGGTGTAGCTGGGGTTCAGTGCCTCAATGGCATTTTTGTTGAAGGCTCTGCATGGCCTGCAAACAGCTTCTGTGGGGATTCCCTCTTCTTTTGCCTGGCTGCATGTGGAACAGCTGGTTATCTTGTCCACAACTCTGTCTGGACTGGATTCAACAACCTCTGCCTCAATTCCAGGCATGACTATGGCTCCAACCACGTCCCAGGCATTTTCAACCTCCTGGGCGTTTCCAGTTGGAAGTCCAATTGAACTGGCTATTTCAGCAATTCCCTTTCCTCCCTCTGCCCAGACAGTTTCTTCCAGTTCATCTGCAACCTTCTCATTGAGGACCTGGCGCATTGCCGCACTGTAACCCATTGCCAGGTCCATTGATGATTTGGCTGCAATTTCCCATTTCACCTCTGCAGGTATGTCATCTACACTCACCATTTCCATCACCTCTACATTACATTAAGTTGAACATGTAACAAGTATCTTACCCAAAGTATGATTAGAATACTTTGTGCTGTAATGTACTTCAAGAAACTTCATAGATCCCCTGAAAGATTGTAGCTACATTGAATTGGAAAACATAACAAGCTTTGGATGATCTTTTTTTTAGCCCATGATTTTTAATCTAAAAAGGATTCAAATTGGCATATTTAATCTAAAGGTTCCAAACTGAGCATATCTAATTTAAAAGGTTCAAACTGAGCATATCCCAACTAAAAAGCTTCAAAATGAATATATATCAACTAAAAAGCTTTAAAAGGCCAAATTCATCATGAAAATGATAAAATTAATTTAAAAATAAAATTTAAACAAAAAATAGGATATCCTACAATTAAATTCGTGTAATACTCGAAAAACTAAGTTTCAGCCTAAAAAAGACTTCAAATAGTATTAGGTTCATCAGTTACCGTAGGCTTCATCCAGTATTGCCTGAACCTTCTTTATGGCCATTTTAATGCGTATGAAGATCATCCCAACGTTCTCATCAGCACCCATGGCACAGACCAGTGCAATATCCCCTGATCCAGAGATGATGATGTTTATGTTCTCTCCGTTGACCATTATAAGTTTCAGATTGTCACCGTCAACTTCTTTAAGGGTTCTTTTTCCAAGTTCCAAGAGTGATGCAGACATTGCAGATATCTTCTGGCTGTTTGCACTTGGAACATGGGAACAGATTATTAGGCCGTCCTTTCGGATTACGTAGGATTCCCTTATGTCTGATTTACCGTGCATTTCATCTAAAACACGTTTTATCCTGTTAGAAATAGCTTCCATATTCATCAATCTTTTTTAACCATTAGCTGCAGGTTGGATCATACCTTGAAGGTTTTTCACTGCCTTTTTGAGGGTTAACCTGATCATTCCAATGTTCACGTTGTCATCTGTAAGCACCACTATGGCATGGTTGTTCCCTACTTCTTCTATGATTATTTTACCGAAATCAGTTTCAACGATGAGCTTTTCAGCTATTCCAAAATTTATGTTCCGAACCATTTCAGTGATTGCACCTAAAACTGCTGCACTGGTGGCGCTGATGATCATACCCTCCTGATCTATTTCACCAACAGGCATACCATCCATGGTGGCAATAATACAGTTTTTAACACCACTAATACGCATTAAAGGCTTTAAAACGTCTTTGAAGTTAGAATTCTGTTTTTCAATACCATTGTAATTCATCATAAACTGCTCACGCCTGATCATTTATTATTTGCATCCGTTATTTTATCTATAAGTGTATCCATCACAGTGTTTAAGTTCTGCTTTATAACTGATGATGTATTTATTATTGGAACTTCCTCTGGAAGTTTTAACTCATTTCTCACAAGTTCTGGAGGTAGATGAACGAGATCATCCTTGTTGGTGGCAACCACGTAGGGTACCTTGTACTTGCCTATGAACTCTATGAGTTCCTTGTCAACTGGTGAGATACCAACTGTTGAATCAATTAAAAATATTGCCCCATGCATACCAATTGCAATGGTGGGCCACATGAATGAAAATCTTCTATGTCCTGGTGTTGCAAAGAGTTGAATGAAGTAGTTGCCATGATCCAGCTGGACGAAGTCAAAGCTGTTGGTGATCCTTCCGTACTCCCCCTTGATCAGGAGTTCCTTACCACTAATGGTTTCAACGAAGGTGGTTTTACCTGCATCCAGGGCTCCAAAAACAACGATCTTTAGCATGCCTTTTGTTTCATTACTTTCCATTTTTTCTCATCCATAGCTTTCTTAAAAAAATAGTTTTTATGAGTTTTGAAGTCTCATAAAAAACAGGAATCTAATCAGATCCTTTTTATATGTGCATGGCATTTGCCTGGTTCGTCCCTTTCCCTTTCCACGTCGTACATGTTTCCAGTTGCATGTTCCAGTGCAACCATGGATAGGTTGAAAAACAGGCAGGAATGTTCTTCAGGTATGTTGTGGGCATCCATGTAATCTGCAATGGCTACAGCAGAGCAGCCTTCAACCTTTACAACTGCTTCCCCATCGTTTATTTCATAGTCCATGCTGCTCACGGACTTGAATTTTTCGAAGTATTCTTTAACAGATTCCAGGCTTGCTTCGGGTGTGCTCATATCCTTTCCAGATGCTACGAGTAGTTCATAGAATCCCTCAGCGCCCTGTCTCCACAGTGCTGTGCATCCCTCTCCCATGGTGTTCCAGAGGGCCTCCATAAGTCCGGTAGTGATTATTGTTCCAGGGTCTCTTTCCATTTTTGTCACTTACTCCATTGCTTTTGCTATTGATGCTGATGTTCTTTCGATTTCCATTAGGACTAGGCCTAGGTTTACTTCTTTTGGTGATAGTACTGCTAGGATTCCTTTGTTTCCTGCGAAGGAGAAGGTTGCTTTTCCTGTGTTTCCTTCGATTATTATTTCGTTTAGGTCTCCTCTGCTTAGTTCGTCGCAGGTTCGTTGTGAGGTACCGACTATTGCTGCTCCCATTGCTGCTAGTCTTTTTTCGTCGGTGTCCTGTGATAGTACGGATGCTATCATTAATCCGTCTGGTCTGAGTAGTGCTGCTCCAGTAACGTCTCCTGGTGCTCTTTCTAGTAGTTCATTTAATATTCTGCCAACATCTTCACGAATTCCCATAAAAATCATCTCTCACAATAAAATAGATTTAATTATCTATTTACAATCTTAAAATTATCTGATTACAGCTGGAGTCATGATTAATAACTTAAAATCTCCAAGACTCTTATATAGATTTACTTTACCTTTCCATCATCTTAAAATTACTTTTTAAGCAAATATTATTACTGATTGCCCTTCAATCACCCCCAATTAATTGTTTTACCTTCCTTTTTGAATGTATTAAATTTTTTGTAACTTTTATAGTGTTTAAAAGTGACAACATTCTCCTTTAAACATTAACTTTATCAAATTGATAGTTCAAAGCAATTGTATGGTGCAGAACAGTTTATTACCAACTTTACAAAAGTTGGGCCTTACATACTATGAAGCAAAGGCTTACATATCACTGATGACGTTGGGTGTGGCAAAACCATCTGTGATTGCCGAAGAATCAGGAGTTCCTCGTACTAAGATATATGAGGTGCTTAAGAAGCTTGAAAAGGATAAATGGGTAACTGTTGAAAAGAGCAGACCTGCTATGGTAACACCAACCTATCCTAGAAAGGTTTTGGAGGAGCATAAGCTGCTTATTAATAATGAGATAGACAGTTTATCCAATGAACTGGCAATGATCTACGATGATGTGATTCAGAAGGATGTGCCCAAGATCAGGGTTGTTTACTCTCAAGAGAGCATTAAACAAATGGCATTGGATGTTCTTGGAAATGCTAAAAATAGGATAGTGTCCATGGGAAGTCTTTACCTTCCTGGGGAACTGGAAGCCTTGAAGGATTCCCTTTTAAGGGCCAAGGAGAGGGGAGTAAGCATACGCATAATCTCAAAACCCCTGGAGGATTTGGATAAAGAAATGGTGGATGGTTTCAATGAGTTTGTTGATGTGAAGGCAGGACATCCCTACTGCCTCAAGACAATAATGGTGGACAACAGGGAAACACTACTCATAATGGCTAAGGTTGAAAATGGAGTTCCCAACCTGGAGGATGTTATTGCAGTATGGATAACCAGTCCCCAGTTGACCTCGTACATGTGGAGTATTTTTGATAGGGACTGGAAGTACCTTGAAGATTACAGGAATAATAAATAGATATTTCTAATTTTTTTTCTAAATCTGGGGTTCCCTAAACCTTGAAGGCATTTTTTTTATGGGGATTCAAAGTTTCAGCAATACTTATTTAATGGTTAATGCATGGCTTCTTAATATGAAATCGACTTTTTTTCATTTTCTTAAAAAATGGTGTAAATGAATGGGTTGCCCTAGGGCACGTGGTTGAAATACCATCAAAAATAGGATTTCAATTTTTATGATAAAAAAATGTTCATAAGTAATATTCAAGTTTTGGGTAGTTAGGTAATGGATTTGAATTTCAGAAAGAGACTTTAAAATTTGAGTAGTCCCGAGCGGAGTCGAACCGCTGTCGAAAGGTCCAGAGCCTCACAGGATTACCACTACCCCACGGGACTATTTAGATTACCAGATAATAACTTTTCAGCATCTGGTGTTGAGCCAATTAAGTCTGGAAGCTCATTTTCAAGGTTGGACTTCATCCTATATAAACTTTGACATTTTGCAGGAATCCTTGCCTGTCATGGGCACACCAAAAACATGAGCTTCGTTAAACTTAACTATAACGAAGTTTAACCATCATCTGCATCAGTAGGTATAAAATGATTAAAACCAGGTTTCCAGTCAAATGGGGGGATGAAACATCTTGATTTGGATCATCTGCACAACCTCCAAAAACATGGAGGTAATACTATTGAACTGGATGAACTGGAACCTGCCCTCAACTTGATGATCCAGGGCTGCACCCAAGTAAGTATCTGTAATAATTATGTACAGCACATCCTGAAAGATATTCAAGGCCAGTACGTAGATGATGATTTATAAATCTTAAATTATAGAATTAAATCCTTTTTTCATATTAATCTGTGTTTCAAATCTTTTCAATAGGTTGATGCATGTAAAAAATTTCAATATGAAAAACTGTTAATGTAAACCCATAAAAAAAATAGTTGATATAAATAAGACGTAAAAAAAAGAGTTTTTTTAGTTTTGAAGATTAGGATCAGGAATTATGGTGATTAAGGATCATTTTCTCAAGTATCCTCTCAAACTCCCCATGCAGATCATCATGTTCCTGATATTTAACCTCAGCAGTTTGAGTTAATTCAATGGGGTTTCCAATGAACACCATTTCTTCACCACACTCTGAACAGTACATTCCATTGTTTGATGTGGTCTTACCACAGATTGGACATTCCATAGACATAGGATAACCTTTCAATCTTAATTTAACTACTTTTATCTGTATTACAACTATATAATATTTGCTTTTTCTCTCTGAATTTCTACAGTAGATTGTGTTTCCAGGGGTATCTACATGTAAACTTGTGTCTCGAATAGAGTTACCATTTTGCTTGCACACTTAAACCAGATCTTCTGGATTTCAAAAGAAGCACTGGTAATATATGTATCTGGAACGTTAATCGAAAACCTTTAAAACCTACAAGATCAATGTAAGTTGTATTTCAGAAACCTTTAAAACCTAGAAAACCCATTTTTACTTGTATTTTCTAAAGATTTAAAAAGGTTCTGAATCATTATATTCAAGTGAAAAAACAAATTATAGTACATGGTGAATGTTATGGAACAAAATACTAAAAATTCAGAAATAGCTGAAAAAGAATTAAAATCAAGGATGAGACTTTTCAGACAGGCCCTTAAGGATGAGGCTAAAAAGAACCAGCTTCATGACAGTATAGAGGGTTCTGAAGTTATGATACGATTTGAGATATACCTGCCAACCAAGAATCCTGACAAATTCGTGGACGGACTGTTCCTTTACATGAACGACGAAGGAAAGATAATGAGTGCAGAATACTACCTCAAAAATTCAGAGGGAATTACAGTAAAAGAACTTGGAGAAAAGGAGTTCAAAGTAGTTAAAGAATTATTCCAGGATGCATTTTCCCTTGAAGTGGAGTAGATACATCCATTTAAAAGAATCATTTGAAAGTTCGATGTTCATTCCATATACGTGACATGTCAGCTCAACTCCAATCAACAAATTGGGAAGTACTCAAAAACTGGCATGTCATTTATATATATTTATAAATTCATAAAATAAGATAAAGGAAACTTGATAGTTCCTAGAAACTCTGAAAATGTGGATGATCTAATGATTTTTTTAAAGCATCTAGATTAACTGAATCATAATTTAAAAAAACCGCGTTAATCACATAATTCCGATTTATACAGATCATAAACTTTTTTCAGTTAAAAGCAACAAAAATATAATTAGAATAAGCATGGAGGACAAAGATGCGAAGTTTTGAAAAATTAAGCTCCCTGAAAGATTATATTCCCTTAAAAAGGACGGAATCTGGGGGTAAAAATATAGGACTCCTTGTTGACGGCCCCAACATGTTAAGAAAAGAATTCAGTCTTAACCTTGACCTTGTAAGGGACATAATATCTGAATATGGAAATATGAGAATAGGTAAGGTTTTATTAAACCAGTACGCCTCAGACAAACTCATAGAAGCCATAGTTAACCAGGGTTTTACACCAATCGTTGTTGCAGGTGACACAGATGTTTACATGGCAGTTGAAGCCATGGAGCTAATTTACAATCCTAACATTGATATTATTGCACTTATGACTCGTGATGCTGATTTCTTACCAATAATAAATAAAGCCAAAGAAAATGGGAAAGAAACGATAGTTATAGGTGCTGAACCAGGTTTCAGTGCAGCCCTACAGAACTCTGCAGACAGTGCAATAGTACTAACACCAGAAAGTCATAAAAATCATATCTAGGGTTAAAATGCTCATAGAATCTTCACTTGACGAGGTAAAACGCAGAGAATCTGCCCTGAAAATTATACGATCCAAGGTAGGTTCCAATGGAAGGGAAGCCATCTACGACTTAACAGGTCATGCAGGAGGATTTCCACTTTTAAAGGAGGACATGGTCCTTCTTGAAACCTATGCAGGACCTGCAGTTTTTGGGGATGAAATTCAGAGGCTTGGAAGGGAACACCTGGGTGGGGACAAAATTCTGGCCCTCAACAGAACAAGCTCAGGAATACTCGCAGCAGTTCTGGCCCTTGTGCATGATGGAGATGAGATTGTGCACTACCTTCCCAGATCTCCAGCCCACCCATCAATACCTAGAAGTGCAGAACTTGTAGGTGCCACCTACCTGGAATTTGAGGACATAAACGACTTTGAACTTGGAGAAAAAACTGCACTGGTATTCATAACAGGATCAACCATGGATCATCAGGTTGTTGATGAAGCCAATTTCAGGAAGGTTGTTGATATTGCAGCTCAATGGAAGGTTCCAGTTTTTGTTGATGATGCTTCAGGTGCAAGGATCAGAACAGCAGTCTACAAACAGCCCAGGGCAATGGATATGGGCGCTGACCTTGCAGTTACCAGCACAGACAAACTCATGGACGGACCCAGAGGTGGGCTGATGGCTGGAAAAGCTGACATCCTTGACCTGGTCAAATCCAAAGCCCTTCAGTTTGGACTGGAAGCCCAACCGCCCCTTGTTGCGGGAATGGTCCGTGCACTTGAAAACTTCAGCCCTGAACGTATAGTTGAAGCATTCCACAAGAAGGTTGAAGTTTACAATGCCCTTAAGGAGGATGTGCCCAGTATCATGGAAACACCCACAGGCTTCATGCTGAAACCTGAAGGATTTAAGGCAGAAGTAAATGCTGCATGTGTGGAGACATGCCTCAGTGATGAGGATCTGGCCTTCGTATTTGCAATGCTCCTTCTTGACAGGCATTCCATAATAACCATTCCTGCAGTTGGAATGCCAGGTGCATCAGCAACTGTGAGGATAGATCTTGCATCAAAAGACGCCTCAAGAATCGAAAACCCTGAGCTCATCCATGCATTTAAAGAAACCCTCACGGAACTTAAAGCAATAGCATGCGATGAAGAAGTGTGCAGGGCAGTTGTGCATCCACATCAGGCCACTCAAAAACAGGACTAAAAACTTAAATGGAACAATTTTTCCATTTTTTTTATTCAAAACTTTTTTTTATTCAGTTTACAATATTCTGGTGTTTAATATGATAGAAATTAATGGAGCCCATGGTGAAGGTGGAGGAGCTCTTTTAAGGGTTTCTGCAGCACTCTCTGCAGTTAAACTTAAACCATTTCACATGACCAATATACGGGCTGGAAGACCCAAACCAGGACTCATGCCCCAGCACCTTCACGCACTCAAACTCCTCCAGGACATGAGCAGGGCATCATGCACAGATATCCAGATAGGCTCCCAGGAATTCTACTTCAAACCAGAATCACTTAAAGGTGGAAATTACACAGTTGACGTGGCAACTGCAGGAAGCACAGCCCTCATACTCCAGGCAGCAATGATACCAGCATCATTTGCAGATGCACCCATCACATTAACCCTGAGGGGAGGTACAGATGTGAAATGGGCACCCACAGCAGACTACCTGAAACACGTTACACTGCCCATACTCCGATCCCTGGGATGCAAAGCAGATATCCTGATAAAAAGAAGGGGACACTACCCAAGGGGAGGGGGTATAATCGAAGCTGAAATAAATCCCATCAAAAAATTAAAGCCCATAACACTTTTAGAATCTGAATTTTCCAATATAAATGGGGTTTCACATTCTGTGAACCTGCCTGAGCATGTTGCAGTGAGACAGGCTGAAAGTGCAAAAAAGATACTCAAATCTGCAGGTTACAGTGCAGATATCAAGATCCAGAACTCCAATGAAGAACTGGGACCCGGATCTGCCATAGTTCTCTGGACAGATGGAAAAACACCTCTGGGTGGAAGTTCAATAGGGGAGCCAAGAAAAAGAGCAGAACTTGTTGGTAAACTTGCAGCAGAAGAACTTTTAAGCCACATATCAAGTGGTGCGGCCCTGGATCGGTACATGGGCGATCAGATCATTCCATATATGGCTATTGCAGGCAACTCTCACATAAAAACAGCACAGCTCACCCAGCACACCCTCACAAACATATACTCTGCAGAGAAATTCACAGGAAAAAGCTTCAAGGTCATTGGAAGTCTGGGACAGCCCTCAGAAATAGTTGTGGACTAGAAACTTTGAGGGAAATATAAAAAAAAGACCCTTTGAGGTGTAAATCCGGGAAAATCATGTTTATCCAATAACATCTGATAAACATCAAATAAATAATCAATGAATATTTCTAATAGAAGTTCTAAAAATCTTAAAATTACTGTTTTTAAAGTAAAATCACTGTTTTTAAAGAAATAAGAAAAATTTAAGGGATATCTACTGTATTTCCCTGTTTTTGGGCACTACTTTTTGATGTGCACGCATTCTCCTGATATGATCTTGTTGAGGGTTCCATCTTCAAGTTCCAGTATGAGAATACCGTCCTTGTTAATACCCACAGCTTCTCCCTTCACTGTCCTGCCACGTTTGTGAACTTCAACGTAATTACCAATGGTTTTGGAGAGTATACGCCATTCTTTGAGTATTTCAGGGAATTTTCCCTCTTTGAATTCACCGTATATTCTCTCGAAGTTAAGTAGGAACTTCTGTACGAGTTTAACGCTTTGTATCTCCCGTTCAAGTTCAATTTTCAGTGATGTTGCACCGTTTCTAAGTTCAGGTGGGAACAGATCCACGTCAACGTTCAGGTCAATGCCTATACCCACAACAACGTAGTCCACCTTATCCAGGGTTGCACTTACCTCTGTGAGTATTCCACAAACCTTTTTATCTCCAATGAGTATGTCGTTAGGCCATTTTATTCCAACATCAAGTTTGCACTCATTTTTAAGGGTTTCGGCCACTGCAACACCTGTTACAAGTGTCAGCTGTGGTGCGTTCATTGGTGGTATTTCAGGTCGGAGTATCATGCTCATCCAGACACCACCCTCTGGTGACACCCATTTCTTTCCACGCCTTCCTCGGCCCCTGCTTTGACTTTCGGCTACAACAAGGGTCCCCTCTGGAGAACCTTCCTCTGCAAGTTGTTTAGCAACTTCGTTGGTTGAATCAACCTTCTTGAAGTAGTGAACTTCATGCCCCATGAACTCGGTTTCAAGGTTCCTTTTAAGCTCATAGGGCAGGAGGAGATTGGGAGTTTCCTTAAGGCAGTAACCTTCTTTGCCAGATAACTCTATAACATATCCATCATCCTTCAGGGATTCAATTTGATCAAGAACTTCTTCCTTGGAAATATCCAGTTTGGATGCAATATCCTCACCTGAAACACAGTTTTCATGCAGGGTCTTTAATATGTTTTGTTTAACCATTTAACCACCTATTTCTCCTCTTTTTGACCAATTGAATGGGCCATATAATTTGAAACAGCTCCAGAAACAGCTGCAATCTTCTTGGATGGTAAGAATGTTGATTTAAGACGTGCTTCCATTTCTTTATCTGCAATTAAAACTTTTTCCATATTTTCAGCTATTTCCTGTTTGTGTTCATCCACGAAGTGTGTGTGAAGCTGTGCCTGCCTGAAATGTATGTTATTCATCATGGACTTGTGGAATGGAATGGTTGTTTTAACACCGAGAATAACGTACTCAGATAGTGCACGTTTCATACGTGCAATTGCCTCGTTACGTGTTCTTCCCCATACTATGAGTTTGGATATCATTGAATCGTAGTAGGGGGGTATGGTGTAGTTCATGTAAACACCACTGTCCACACGGACACCAGTACCTCCTGGAGACCTGTAACCTGTGATTTTACCAGGGTTAGGTGCAAAATCATTTAACGGGTCTTCAGCATTTATACGACACTCTATGGCATGTCCATGGACATGTATTTCATCCTGACTGCAGCAGAGTTCTCTTCCAGCTGCAATTTTTATTTGTTCCTTCACAAGGTCCACGCCTGTCACGAACTCTGTTATTGGATGCTCCACCTGTATACGGGTGTTCATCTCAAGGAAGTAGAACTTTCCATCTGAATATATGAATTCAACTGTACCTGCATTTGTGTAACCAATGGATGCAGCTGCCTTAACCGCTGCAGAACCCATTTTATCCCGGAGTTCCTCAGTCATGATTGGGGATGGTGCCTCTTCTATCAGTTTCTGATGCCTTCTCTGGATTGAACACTCTCTGTCTGCAACGTGTATGGTGTTGCCGTGTTCATCTGCAAGTATCTGGAACTCTATGTGCCTTGGTTCCTCTATGTACTTCTCTATGTACACTGTGGAGTCTCCGAAGGCTGAAGCAGCCACGGATTTTGTGGACTCTATTGCCCTTACGAGTTCATCCTCCTCGTAAACTGTCCTCATACCTATGCCCCCACCACCTGCAGATGCCTTAACAATTATGGGGTAGCCTATGGATTCTGCCATGGAAACTGCTTCATCTATACTGCTTATTCCTTTACTGGCACCGGGTACAACAGGAACACCTGCTTTCTGCATGAGCTTTTTAGATTCGATCTTACTTCCCATTGCATTTATAACTGAACCTTCAGGTCCTATGAGTTTTATGCCGTGTTTTTTACATTCATCTCCAAGGCGGGAATTCTCAGCAAGGAACCCGTAGCCTGGATGTATGGCTTCTGCACCAGATTTCTCTGCAACATCGATTATCCTGTCGATGTTCAGGTAACTTTTAGCTGGTGCTGGTTCACCTATGTTGTAGGCTTCATCTGCATACTTGGCAAAAAGTGAGTTATTATCAGCATCTGAATAAACTGCAACACTTTTAACATCCAGTTCTCTGCAAGCCCTCATTACTCGTATGGCAATTTCGCCTCGGTTTGCAATCAAAACCTTTTTAAACATGATATCGTCCTGTGGTGTTTTTTTAGTTCCACTTGTCTTTTCCTCTGGTTTTAAAACATTTTTTACCTAATAATATTATCTATTTTTAAGTATATTTATTTAATCCTATTTACTTGTATCATGATCCAGTGCAATATTTTCCCTAGCACTATCCCCATATATTATATATGAAATCAAGTTGGGGTCTGGAAAAAATATACCCAATAGAGAAACATCTCTAATAATATATAATAGGAATTAAAATAGATTTTCTAAAAAATACAATTTCTAAGGATATATGAATTAAAGGATATATGAATTAATCTATGAACTCCCTGTAGTTGAGAGGATCATCTAATCAGGGATCAAAGAGTTAAATCAGGATTAATAAACTAAGTTTTGAGTAAATAAATTAATTAAAATATATCAATTAATTATTCATCAATTAAAAGGTTTTGAAATGTTCAAAAAGAAAAAACAGCTTGAGATGATCCTTCAGCAGATCCCGGGACACACAGATCCCAGGGCGGATCTGGAACAGTACTCAACACCATCAAACATTGCTGCAGACATGCTCTGGAATGCGGCTGCAATTGGGGATCTGGAAGGGTTTAAGGTTGTTGATCTTGGCTGTGGAACAGGAATATTTGCACTGGGTGCAGCACTCATGGGTGCATCAGAATCCGTGGGTGTTGATGTTGATGGAAGAGCTTTGAAGGTTGCAGAATCATATGCTTCCAGAATGGGGATTGAAGATAGGGTTAAATTTGTAGAGGCCAATGTCAAGGACTTTGCTGAACCTGCAGATACCGTGATCCAGAACCCGCCCTTCGGGGCTCAAAAAGCCCATAGCAAGGAAGCTGACAGAATTTTCATGGAAAAAGCAGTTCAAACAGCTCCTGTGGTTTATTCATTTCACATGAAGGAGACTGAAAGCTTTGTGGAAAAATTTTTCAACTCACTGGGCATGGAGGTCACCCACAGATTTTACTACTCCTTCCCAATACCCAGGATCTATGATTTTCACCAGAAGGAAAAGGTCCATGTGAGGGTTGTTGTTTTAAGGGTTCAAAGGAAGGGTTGAAAAAATCCCCTCCAGAATATAAAGATTTAAATAGTAAATGCAACTAATAATATTTTAATATGCTTGGAGGATGAAATATAATCTTTTATCTTCTTTAAATAGAGGAAACAATGCCCATCATTCCTCAATTCATCATATAATTCTTTTGTTTAACTGGAAAAAATCCTCCAAATAGTATATAAAAGGATAAAAACAAACATTTAAAGATGGAACAAAATCATATTACTATCTTTATCCCGGCTTCAATCCTAGCTGAAACAAAAGATTTAAGAATAAGAACATACAAAGTAGGCCTGATTGGAAGATCTGCAGCCCTATTTAAGGTTGACAGAATCGTGGTTTACAACGATAATTCCCAAAAAGAAGACGTAAAGTTTATTAGTGATGTCCTCACTTATATGAATACGCCTCAATATCTAAGAAAACAGGTATTTCCTATAACAAGGGAACTTCGAAACGTTGGCATTCTTCCGCCGCTTAGAACTCCCCATCACCCAACTGGAGAACTCCATGAAGGTGACTATAGACAGGGATTAACAATTAAAAGAACCAAAAAAGGCACCATAGTTGATATCGGTGCTGATAAGCTTGCTCTTTGTAAAGAGAAACTCAGCGTAAATAAGGTGCTGAGCTTCAGGGTTTCAAAGCTCGCAAAAGAGATAACCATAGTGCCAGACACCCCAGATTTCTATTGGGGTTATGATACAATATCTACTTATAAAAATTTACATGAAAGTATACAATCGCTGAAACCAAAACCTGAATTGGTTATTGGAACATCGAGGTATGCAGCGCCCATCACTTCTGTTTTAGACGAAGTAAAAGAACGTTTAAAGGGCTCCAAACACACTGCTATTTTGTTTGGTGGTCCGTATTCAGGCTTACATGATCTCATTCCCAGCCAGAAGGAAAAGGAACTCATAGATCTTGAAGTTAACACAGTTCCCTCACAGGGGACTAAAACTGTAAGGACTGAAGAGGCGGTTTTATCAACTTTATCTGTGTTTAACTTGCTCTTAAACTCAGAGTAACTCATATTGAATATATTTGGAAACTAATTTGAAAGTAAGGAGGTAAATTAAATGACTAGACATCATCAACCAAGAAAAGGATCAGTTGCATTTAGTCCTAGAAAAAGAGCGGCTAAAGAATCACCAAGAATAAACGCTTGGCCTGAGACAGAAGAAACATGTCTCTTAGGATTCCCAGGCTACAAGGTGGGCATGACCCACGTCACAATGCTTGACACAATAAAAGGTTCACCAACAGAGGGACTGGAAGTATCTACACCAGTAACCATACTGGAAGCTCCAGCTGTTGTTGCCATGGGTATAAGGGCCTACAGAAAGGACACCCGTGGACTTAAAACCATGACAGATATTATTGCAGCAGGCCTTGAGGGAGACATTGAAAGGACAATAACCCCACCAAAAGAGGATAAGGTTCAGGCAAAAATAGCTGAACTCAGGGAAAAACTTGATGAAGTGGAAGATATAAGGGTTTTAATCCATACCAAACCAAAACTTGCAAGCATCCCAAAGAAAAGACCTGAGATACTTGAATTTGGAATCGGTGGAAAAACAGTTGCAGAAAAACTTGACTATGCTGAAAGCGTTCTTGGAAAGGAAATAACTCCTCAGGACACATTCAACGATGGGGAACACGCTGACGCAGTTGCAGTAACCAAGGGTAAAGGATTCCAGGGACCAGTAAAAAGGTTCGGTGTCAGGATACAGTACGGTAAAGCTGCAAGAAGTAGTAAAAAAAGGCACGTTGGTTCGATTGGACCATGGACACCTGCAAGGACCATGTGGACAGTTGCAATGGCTGGTCAGATGGGATACCATAAAAGGACAGAATTTAACAAGAAAATCCTAAAAGTAGGAGATGTGTCTGAAGCAGATGCAGTAAACCCCGAAGGAGGATTCGTTAAATACGGCCTCGTTAAAAATGGTTACTTCATGGTTAAAGGTTCAGTTCCAGGACCATCAAAAAGGCTTATAGTTCTAAGAAAAGCCATAAGGCCACACGGAAAACATGATGACGTTCCTCAGATATCATACATAAGTACAGCTTCAAAACAGGGAGTTTAAGTTTAACAATTAAGGACAAGTGATTTAAAATGGAGAAGATCAAGGTTTATTCATTGGAAGGTGAAGTCATAGACGAAATTGAACTTCCTGAAATTTTCATGGAAGAATTCAGACCTGACCTGATAAAAAGGGCAGTCATATCCTCACAAACAGCCAGGGTACAACCATGGGGAGCAAACCCAAGGGCTGGTATGAGGACAACTGCAAAATCCTTTGGTTCAGGCCGAGGTGCAGCAATGGTGCCACGTGTAAAAGGTTCAAGGCACCCAGCAGCTTCAAAAGCAGCCCGTATACCACAGGCAACTGGCGGTAGAAAAGCCCACCCACCAAAAGTTCAGAAAAATATTCACGAAAAAATAAACAGGAAAGAAAGAAGACTCGCAATAAGGTCTGCAGTTGCAGCAACAGCAAACAGGGACATTGTAGCAGCAAGGGGCCACAGAATTGAGGGTCTTGCTCAGATACCATTCGTTGTTGATGATGAACTTGCAACTGTCAAAAGGACAAAAGAAACCCGTGAAATATTTGAAAAACTCGGAATAATGGATGATGTTCTACGTGCTAAAAACGGCCGTAACATCAGGGCAGGAAGAGGTAAAACAAGGGGAAGAAAATACAAAAATACAAAAGGACCTTTAGTGGTTGTTGCAGAGGATAAAGGAATAAGCCTCGGTGCAAGAAACCATGCAGGAATAGATGTTGTCAGTGTTGAAAACCTCAACGCAGAACTTCTAGCCCCTGGTACTCACCCTGGAAGACTCACAATTTACACAAAATCAGCTGCCCTAAAATTAGGAGAGCTTTTCAAGCAATAAAAAAGGGAGTTGTGAAATATGGATCCTTACTCAATTATAGTAAAACCACAGTTAACAGAAAAAAGTATGAATGCAATTGATCAGAACAACGAGCTGACCTTTGTAGTACGAAGAACCGCAAACAGGTCCCAGATAAAAAGAGCTTTCGAGGACATGTTCGATGTGAAGGTTGAAAGGGTAAACACCCAGATAAGATCCACCACCGGTCAAAAATTAGCCTACATAAAACTAAAAGAAGAAGACAGCGCAGAAGACATAGCAATGAAGATGGGTGTATTCTAATCATTACCACCTTTTAGTTGGAGGAAATACAATGGGAAAACGATTAATAATTCAGAGGAGAGGAAGAGGAACTCCTACTTACAAGAGTGCATCACACAGGTTCAAGGGAAAAATAGCCTACAGATCCTACGATGATATAGAGAAAGAGGGCAGCCTCAAGGGAAAAGTTGCAGACATCATGCACGACCCTGGTCGAACTGCTCCTGTTGCACTTGTTAAATTCGAAAATGGAGAAAAACAACTTATTTTAGCTCCTGAAGGAATACAGATCGATGATGAAATTGAATGTGGTATTTCAGCACCAATAAGTCCTGGAAACTCATTACCACTTGGAGAAATTCCTGAAGGAACACCTTTATACAATCTTGAAAGAATTCCAGGAGACGGCGGTAAATTCGTCAAGTCTTCAGGTACTTACGCTTCTTTAATAACCCATGATATTGGTAAAGCTATTGTGGAATTACCATCCGGTGAATTAAAGGCATTCAACCCCCGCTGCAGGGCAACCATTGGTGTTGTTGCTGGTGGAGGAAGAAAGGACAAACCATTCCTCAAAGCAGGAAACAGGTACCATGCACTTAAAGCCAAAGGTAAAAAATGTGTCAGTGTCAGAGGAGTGGCAATGAACGCAGTGGATCACCCACACGGTGGTGGAAACAGACAGCACCCTGGAAAGCCAACAACAGTATCCAGAAACGCACCACCAGGAAGAAAGGTTGGTTCAATAGCTGCCCGAAGGACAGGAAGAAGGAGATAAATTTAATTTAAAATTAAAAATGGGGAATACATATATGAAAAACGGATTAGGAGGAGACTAATTGGCAAGAAAAGAATTCAGATATCGCGGTTACACCCTGGAAGACTTGCAGGAAATGCCGTTAGATAATGTTATACAGCTTTTACCATCAAGGCAGAGAAGGTCCCTTAAAAGGGGATTCCTTCCAAGGCAGAAAAAAGTCTTAGAGAACATAAGGAAGGTTAAAAAAGAGGGCACTACAGGTGGAAGGCCAGTAGTAATAAAAACCCATTGCAGGGACATGATAGTCCTTCCTGAAATGGTTGGAATGGCCTTCGGTATTTACAATGGAAAGGAATTTGTTGAAGTCACAATACAGCCTGAGATGATAGGCTGTTACTTCGGTGAGTTCGCACTTACAAGATCAAGGGTTCAGCACGGAGATCCAGGTATGGGTGCAACAAGATCATCCATGTTTGTGCCGCTTAAATAAGGAGAAATTACAAATGGCAAAGATCAAATACGCTTATCAGGATGAGTACGACGGAAAAACAGCAAAAGCTGCAGGGAGAGCTCTTAAGATCTCCCCCAAACATGCTGTTGAGATATGCAGCGCAGTAAGGGGAATGTATCTTGACGAAGCCAAAGAATATCTGGAACAGGTAATCCAGATGGAGAAACCCATACCATTCAAAAGACACAACAAAAAGGTTGGTCACAAAAGGGGTTTAAAAGGATGGCCAACAGGAAGGTATCCTGTTAAAGCAGCCACCCAGATCCTTCAGGTACTGGCTAACGCAGAGGCAAACGCAGAATACAAAGGACTCGAAACAGATAACCTCAAAATAGTTCACGCATCAAGCCACCGCGGCTACGTGATCAGAGGATGGACGGCAAGAGCATTTGGAAGGGCAAGTCCGTTCAACACAACAACAACCCATGTGCAGATAGTTCTAGGGGAGGCATAGACCTAAATGATTGAAAAAGATTTCGTAACAGAAGGACTTAAAAGGACAAAGATCGATGAATTCCTTGAATCAGAGCTTGAAAGAGCAGGTTACGGTGGAATGGAAATTCAGGTAACTCCTCTCGGTACAATGGTTGTTGTATATGCTGAAAGGCCAGGAATGGTCATAGGTAGAGGTGGAAAAACTGTTCGTGCCATAACCCAGAACCTTAAAAATGACTACGGCCTTGAAAACCCACAGGTAGAGGTTAAAGAGGTTGATGTTCCAGAGTTAAACCCAAAGATCATGGCCCATAAAATAGCAGCCATGCTCCAGAGGGGAATGCACTTCAGGAGAGTTGCATACACATCACTCCGTAGAATCATGGGTGCAGGAGCACAGGGTGTTGAAGTCACAATATCAGGTAAGATCAGGGGTTCAAGGTCAGCATGTGCTAAATTCACAGATGGTTACATCAAAAAATGTGGAGAACCAGCAATCAAGCATGTGAGAACAGGATTTGCAACCGTACAACTGAAACCAGGTGTTCTTGGTATATACGTCAGAATCATGCCACCGGGCATTGTTTTACCTGACAAGGTTGAAATCAAAGAGGTTGAAATTTCAGAACCTGCAGTTGAAGAAGTTGTTGAAAACATAGAACAAGAAGAAGCAGTTGCAGTTGAAGAAAAAGTAGAAAAAGCAGAACCTGTGGAGATCCTTGAAGAAATCACAGAAGAAGCACCTGAAGATGCAGAGGAAATTCCAGAAGAAGTTCCTGAGGAAGAAGTAGAAACTCCTGAAGCTGAAGCTCCAAAAGCTGAAGCAGAAGAATCATCTGAAGAAGTTGCAGAAACTGCTGAAGAAATCCCAGAAGAATCCAGTGAATCTGAAACTGCAGAATCTGAAACTGAAAAATCAGAAACAGATGAAAAGGCAGATAAATCAGAATAAACTATAATCTGTGCATTTATCACAAATTATTAAAAGGATGTAGAGAAATGGTAATATTAAGAAGCAAGGAAATACGGGTAATGGAAACAGATGAGATCCAGAAAAAACTGGAGGAACTCCGGGCAGAGCATTCAAAAATGGTTTCAAAAAGTGCAGCTGCTGGAGTCAACGAAAATCCAGGAAAGATAAAGGAACTTAAAAGAACGATCGCACGTGTCCTTACCATATTAAATGAAAAAAACCAGGAGAAATAAAATAGATGAAAGTCTGTGAGATATGCGGTCTTCCAGAAGAACTTTGCGTCTGTGAGGAGATAGCCAGAGAAATTCAAAAGGTTAAGGTATACACAGTAAGAAGAAGATTCGGGAAACTCATGACCATTGTCGAGGGAATAGATGAACACGACATTGACGTGAGGGAACTAACAAAGGAACTCAAGGCAAAATGTGCCTGTGGAGGTACAGCTAAGAAGGGTCAGATAGAGCTTCAGGGCGACCACAAGAAAAAGGTCAAAGAAGTTCTTGCAAACATGGGCTTTTCTTCAGACACCATTGAGATAAAGGATAGAGATGATAAAAATAGGAAAAGAAGAGGTAAAAGGCGATAAATTACCTATTTTTTTAGGTAAATGCCACACCTCATTCTTATCTTTTAAATAACATGATCACTCCACAAAACATATTTCAGCACGAGTTTATAGGCCTCCATGTTGAGGTCAAAGAAAGCTCGCATGAAGGATTCATCGGGATAAATGGAAAAGTTGTTGATGAAACCAGAAACACCATCACAGTGGAAACTGATGATGGGGTTGAAAAACTGGTTCCAAAAAAAGCTTCAACATTTCGCTTCAAATTACCTGAAGGTGCCATGGTTGAAATAGACGGCAGTGTAATTGTTGCCCGTCCCGAGGACAGGATCAAGAAGAAGTTCAGAAAATACTGGTAGGACTTGGATATTCAGGATCCATTGGATTCCAAAATGGACAGAAATCTAACTGGAACACAAAAAACTGGATAAACCATTAAAAATAACCCAAATTTAATTAACAAATAAATAATAGGACGTATCAGGTGATAATATGGTTGGTATCGACGTTAAAGAACCAAAAACAAAATGTGATGATCCTAACTGTCCGTTTCACGGAACCCTCCCTGTAAGGGGTCAAATATTAGAGGGAATTGTTACAAGTGACAAGGCAGAAAGAACAATCACTGTTGAAAGAAGTTTCTACAAATTCATCAGGAAGTATGAGAGATACGAGAAAAGGAAATCAAAAATCACAGCACACAAACCCGACTGCATAGAATTAAAAGTTGGAGACGCTGTTAAGATAGCAGAATGCAGACCACTCAGCAAGACAAAACACTTCGTTGTAGTGGAAGTGAAAGGAGAGAGCTAAATGAAAGCTATGTCATCCAATATTACAAAGGCACTGCCAGTAGGTGCAAGACTTCAATGTGTTGATAATACAGGTGCAAGAGAAGTCGAAATAGTAGCTGTCAAAGGATACAAAGGTGTTAGAAGAAGATTAGCACCTGCAGGTATCGGTGACATGATTGTGATCTCAGTCAAAAAAGGTACAGTTGACATGAGAAGAGAAGTCACAACAGCTGTTGTTGTAAGGCAGAAAAAAGAATTTAGAAGGGCAGATGGCTTAAGGGTCAAATTTGAGGACAATGCTGCTGTAATAGTATCTCCAGAAGGTGTGCTAAAAGGTTCCGAAATAAGGGGACCAATTGCAAAGGAAGCAGCTGAAAGATGGCCTGCAATAGGAAGCGCTGCCAGTACAATAGTTTAAAATCATGGTGATAAAATGTCAAAACAGCCAAGGAAACAAAGGAAACTTATCTACAAGGCACCTTTACATATACGCCACAACTTAATGAGCGTAAACCTCAGTAAGGAGCTCAGGGAACAATACGGAAGAAGATCCATTCCTATAAGGACTGGTGACTCTGTCAAAGTAGTTCGTGGTGATTTCAGGGATCATGAGGGCAAAGTAGAAAAGATAGACCTTAAAAATTACAGGGTAATGATTGAAGGAGCATCAGTCCAGAAACCAGATGGAAACAAAGTTTACCATACAGTACACCCTTCAAATATCATAATAGTAGAACTGGACCTGGACGATGATGAAAGAAACCAAATAATAAAGAGGAAGGGATAACATGGCAAAGATGGGATCAAGAAAACATCTTAAACGTTTCAAATCACCAGAGCACTGGCCAATCCATCCAAAAGAAAACAAATGGACTGTAAAACCAAGTGCAGGCCCACACTCAATTGAAGATTCACTCCCACTACTACTCGTAGTAAGGGATATCCTCAAAGTTGCAGATAACTCAAGGGAAGCAAAGATAATCATCAACAACGGTGACATCCTTGTGGACGGCCGTGCAAGAAAAGATTACAAATATCCAGTTGGATTCATGGATGTAATAGAATTACCAAAATCTGAAAAGGTTTACAGGGTACTGCCAGATCATAAAGGTAGGTTAATACTACACTCCATAAGTAAGAAAAATGCAGAATTTAAACTCTGCAGAATTGAGGATAAAACCACAATAAAAGGTGGTAAAATGCAGCTCAACCTCCACGACGGAAGAAACTGTCTTGTTGAAAAAGAATACAAAACAGGGGACGTTATTGTGGTTGAGATTCCAGAGCAAACCGTTACAGATCAGATCAAATTTGAAGCCGGAACAATCGGCCTCATAACTGGTGGTAAACACATAGGTGAGCTTGGTAAAATTAAAGAAATTAACACAACACGATCATCAAAATCAAACACTGTTCTAATTGAGACAGATGATAAAAAAACTTTCCTAACACTCACAGACTACGTCTTTGTCATAGGAAAAACAAAACCTGTTATTTCACTTCCAGGAGGTAACTAAATATGAACCCAATGGAACAAGTGAAAATTAACAAAGCAACAGTGAACATAGGTGTGGGTGACGGTGGAGAACAGCTTGCAAGGGCAGAAAAGCTCTTAACAAACATCACAAACCAGAAACCTGTACGTACTTATTCTAAGGTAACTAACCCTGAGTTTGGAATAAGAAAAGGACAGCCTATAGCATGCAAAGTCACACTAAGAAACGAAAAAGCATTTGATGCTGTTAAACTTGTACTTGATGGTATAGGTAACAGGATTAAGGCAAGTCAGTTCGACAAACAGGGAAACGTTTCATTTGGAATAGCAGAACACATAGAAATTCCAGGAATGAGGTACGATCCTGATATAGGTATATTTGGAATGAACGTTGCAGTAACCTTTGAAAAACCAGGTTACAGGATAAAGAGAAGGAAGATCCAGAACAAAAAAGTTCCAAATAAACATCAAGTCACAAAGGAAGAAACCATGGAATTCATGAAGGAAAAATTCCAGGTTGAAATAGAATAGGGTGATACATTGCCAAGAAAATACGGAAAGGCATCAAGAAAATGTAGTAGATGCGGGGACCACTCTGCACTTGTCAGAAGATACGGGCTAATGCTTTGCAGACAGTGCTTCAGGGAACTTGCACCAAAGATCGGATTTAAAAAATACAACTAAGAGGTGTCAAAATGACTCTTATGGATCCTCTAGCAGACGCCCTTACAAACATGAGAAACAACGAGATGCAGGGAAACAAGAGGTGCAAAATCTCTCCAGCGTCCAAGATGATCGGACATGTTTTAAGGACCATGCAGAAAGAGGGATATATCGGCGAATTTGAATTTGTTGACGATGAAAAGGCAGGGCAGTTCATTGTTGAACTAGAAGGAAACATAAACAAGTGCGGTGTAATAAAGCCAAGACACGCCGTTAAAAAAGATGAATTTGAAAAATTTGAGAAGAGGTACCTACCATCCAAAAACTTTGGAATAATGATAGTAACAACCCCACAGGGAATAATGACCCACAGGGAAGCCAAAGAAAAAGGAATAGGTGGAAGACTTCTCGTATACGTTTACTAAGGTGATAAAATGGCTCAACTAGCAATTCTAAGGGAAGAAATACCTATCCCTGAGGGAATAGATGTCACCGTAGACGGTGCGGTGACTGTTAAGGGATCCAAGGGACAGTTATCAAGAAACTTCAACAACAGGAACATCAAAATAACAGTAGAAGATGGAAACGTTGTTGTAGAAGCCAGGTTCCCTAAAAAGAAAGATAAAGCCATGTTAGGAACCATAAGGTCCCATATAAACAACATGATCGTGGGATTAACTGATGGATTTACCTACAACATGAAAATAGTTTACGCTCACTTCCCTATGGCTGTTAAAGCTGCTGGAGATAAAGTTACAATAGAAAACTTTTTAGGTGAAAGACACCCAAGGACAGCAAAAATCGTAGGGGACGCAAAAGTCCAAATCAAGGGCGAAGAAGTTACAGTGAGTGGAATCAACAAGGAAGACGTTGGACAGACCATGGCCAACCTAGAACAGGCTACAAAAATTAAGGGAAGAGACCCAAGGGTGTTCCAGGATGGAATATACCTTATAAGCAAGGAGTGAAACGGTGGTTCCAATGAAAAAAACTCCAATTAAAAAACCGAAAAAACCAAACTTCAAAAGACAGGAATGGTTCAGGTACAAAAAACTTGGGGACAAATACAGGAAACCCAAAGGAAAAACAAGTAAAAGACGAAGATATGAAGCAAGAAAACCTGCAATGGCTGCCATTGGTTACAGAACTCCAAGGACCATAAGGGGACTTCATCCTTCAGGTTACCAGGATGTTCTTGTCTGCAACATGGCAGAACTTGAACAGATTGACCCGGAAAACCAGGCTGGAAGGATCAGCTCCAAAATCGGGAAACGAAAAAAAGAGATAATGCTTGAAAGGGCAAAGGAACTTGGAATAAAAATTCTAAACAAAGGGCTTTAAACTCCAAAAGGGTTTAAGGAAATTTATTTTATTTCTACAGAAATAAAAACGGAATAAATTAGCCAAGAAAACCAGGCAGCAAAAAATGCATTGCAAAAAGGGACAAGGGTGCAGCACCGAATGCGCGGTGATTGCAAAAACATAAGCCGAAAATAAACGGCAGGAGATTCTACAAAAATCCTGGAAAACTGAAACAAAATAACACATTAGAAATACATTAAAAAACAGTGTTGCTAAATGCATCACTGGAATTAGGTAATATCATATAAACAGTAAATTTGATACATTACCTGGTTTTACAGACACATGAAAAAATTGTAGAATCAGGAACTAAAAAAACTTATGATGAGTTTCAAACTCCAGAGTTTTTACCTAAAGTGTTAAATTTCAATGTTCATTGTTTCAAGATTCAGGTAAAAATTTTGATCAACCTTTAGAGGTTGATTTGGAGGTTTCTTTATGAATCTTACTACTCAAAAACGATTAGCTGCAGACATACTCAAAGTTGGAGTAAACAGGGTTTGGATAGATCCTGAGAGTGTAGAAGAAGTATCACGGGCTATAACTCGCGAATCTGTTAAACAACTCATTGACAGTGGAGCTATAAAAGCAAAACCCAAAAAAGGTATAAGCAGCTACAGATCAAAGAAAATAGCGGAACAAAAGAAAAAAGGAAGAAGGAAAGGCCGAGGTAGTATAAAAGGAGCAAAAGGTGCTCGAAATCCAAAGAAACAAGCTTGGATGACTACCATCAGATCTTTAAGAACAGAACTCAAAGATATGAGAGAGAACAGGGAAATAAACAAAACCACCTACCGTAAACTCTACAAAATGGCCAAGGGTGGTGCCTTCAGAAGCAAATCTTACATGAAGACCTATGCAAGGGATCATGACTTGCTCAGATAGACGGGGGAATTATATTGGCACGAGGATCAAGATATAAACTGGCATTTAGAAGAAGAAGGGAAGGAAAAACTGATTACAGAGCCAGGTTAAAATTAATCAGTTTAGAAAAATCACGAATGGTTGTTAGAATAACAAACAACCATACAATAGTTCAGATCATAGCTGTGGCACAGGATGGAGATGAAACACTTGTTTCAGCACACTCCAAAGAAATCCAGAAAATGGGATGGCTTGGAAATGGTAAAAACACCTCCGCAGCATACCTGACAGGATTCTTATGTGGTAAAAAAGCACTTGAAGCTGGAATTGATGAAGCAGTTCTTGACATAGGATTAAAATCATCCATAAAAGGTGCAAGAATGTATGCAGCACTAAAAGGAGCAGTTGATGCAGGACTTTTCGTTCCTCACAACGATTCCATATTACCTGCAGATGAAAGGATAAGGGGAGAACATGTAGCAGCATACGCTGAATCTCTCAGTGATGAAGAAGTTAAGGAGAGGTTTTCACAGTACATTAAAAACGGCCTATTTCCGAAAGACCTCCCTGATCACTTTGAAGCTATAAAACAAAAGATTGAGGAAGGATCATAATGAGTTTTGAAAAAGAAGAATGGGAACCCAAGACCCAACTTGGGCACATGGTGAAGGAAGGTAAAATAACCGACATCGATGAGATCCTGGAAAAAGGCCTTCCAATAATGGAACTTGAAATAGTGGACAAACTACTCCCAGACCTTGAAGAAGAGGTAATGGATGTAAACCTCGTTCAGAGAATGCATAAATCTGGTCGTAAAGTCAACTTCCGAGTAATCGTTGCAGTGGGTAACAAAAACGGATATGTTGGACTTGGACAGGGAAAAGCTAAAGAGGTTGGTCCTGCAATAAGAAAAGCTGTTGACAACGCAAAATACAACATCATCAAAGTCAGAAGGGGCTGCGGTGACTGGGGATGTGTTTGCGGAAGGGAACACACAGTACCATTCAAAGTAGAAGGAAAGATTGGAAGTGTCCGTGTAACCCTCATACCAGCTCCAGGAGGAGTTGGACTTGCAATAGGTGATGTTGGAAAAACTATCCTAGGACTTGCAGGAATAGACGATGTATGGTCCCAGACCATGGGTCAGACCCAGACAACAATAAACTTCGCTGGTGCCGTCTTTGAAGCACTCAAACACCTGAGCAAAGTTAAGGCAACCACCAAGGATCTTAAAAACCTTGGAGTAGCAGTATAAATCAAGGTGATAAAAGATGATTGCAGCAATAAGAATAAGAGGCACAACAGGGATAAAAAAGGACATAGCTGACAACCTGATGATGCTGAGACTTAACCAGATAAATCATGCAGTCCTCATTGATGAAAACCCAAGTTACAATGGAATGCTCCAGAAAGGAAAGGATTACATAACCTGGGGAGAGATAGACTCTGAAACTCTGGCTAAAGTTATAGTAAAAAGGGGCAGGCTCATTGGTGATGTGAAAGTCACAGATGAATATGTGAACGAAAACACTGACTACTCTTCAATTGAAGAACTTGCAAAGGCAGTTGTAGAATCCAAAGCAACCCTTGAGGATGCAGGAATAAAACCAGTATTCAGACTTCACCCACCAAGAAAAGGATACAAATCCACTAAAAAAGGTTACAATGAAGGCGGAAGCCTGGGATACAGGGGAGAAAAACTAGGAGAATTAATCATTAAGATGATCTGATTCATCTTAAGTTCCCTAATTTCCCTAAACTTTCATTTAACAAAATCATCAAGGTGATGACATGATAAGGAAAACAAGAAAAATAAGGAAGCTACGAGGCTCAAGAACAGTTGCAGGAGGCTGTTCTAAGAAGAGGAGAGGTGCCGGTAACAGAGGTGGAAAAGGAATGGCTGGTGGACACAAACACCACTGGACATGGATGGTTATAAACGACCCAAAACACTTCGGAAAATACGGATTTAAAAGACCTCCAAAAAGCATATTTCAGTTCAGCCCTGTAAACCTTAGCTACCTCGACGAAAAGTCAGAGGAATTAGTAAAAAAAGGTTTAGCAACTGAAGAAAATGATAAAATTGTTATAGATGTAACTGAACTTGGATACAACAAGGTGCTTGGAAAGGGCAAACTAAGCAAACCTTTAACAATAAAATCCCCACTTTTCTCCCAAACAGCAACAAAAAAAATTGAAGAAGCTGGAGGAGAAGCAGTAACCCTTTAGACACATTAAATTTTTTTAGAAAAACCATTAAATTTCTGGATTAAAATCATGGGCTGCTAAAGGGGTCTTTTAAAGTTTCAATCCAGAATTTTAATCTAACTTTTTTCTAACACTAATAGCAAGGAGTGAATTTCATTGAAAGAAATGCTGCAACCCATATTCTCATTAATTCCGCAGGTTAAATCTCCAACTTACAGGGTGCCATTTAAAGAGAAACTTAAATGGACGGGAGTAATCCTGATACTGTACTTCTTATTAACAGTCGTACCTCTTTTTGGACTTAGCTCAACTTCAGTTGACTACTTCTCACAGCTCAGGGCTGTGATGGCAGGTAGTTTTGGTTCCATAGTAACACTAGGTATTGGACCCATAGTCTCAGCTTCAATCATACTGCAGCTTCTTGTTGGGGGTAAAATATTAAACCTTGACCTGTCGAAACCAGAGGATAAAGCATTCTTCCAGGGAACTCAGAAAGTCCTTGCACTCATATTCACATTGTTCGAGGCAGCAGTTCTCGTATTTACAGGTGCACTTGCACCATCATCACCAGAACTCAGTTGGATACTCATACTCCAGATAACCATTGGAGGAATACTCATCATATTCCTCGATGAAGTTGTTTCAAAATGGGGATTTGGAAGTGGTGTGGGACTGTTCATTGCAGCGGGAGTTGCCCAGGCAATAGTTGTTGGATCATTCAACCCCCTATCCTCCCCAACATCACCAGGAGTACCAGCAGGTGCAATACCAGGATTCCTTTACTCACTTACAAGTGGACAGCCAAACTTCGATCTTCTGATCCCAATTTTGGCAGTCATAGTGGTCTTCATGGTGGTTGTTTACGCAGAAAGTATGCGTGTTGAAATACCACTATCCTATGGAGGAGTTAAGGGAGCAAGGGGAAAATATCCATTAAAATTCATATATGCAAGTAACATGCCAGTTATATTAACAAGCGCACTTCTTTTGAATGTGCAGCTTTTTGCAACCATATTCCAGAAAATAGGTTACCCAATACTTGGAACCATATCCAATGGAAGGGCAGTAAGTGGAATTGCTTACTACCTATCAACACCCACAAGCTACACAGTCATCTTCACTGATCCCCTCAAGGTACTCATCTATGGAGTGGTGTTCATAGCTTCATGTATACTCTTTGCAGTACTCTGGGTTGAACTCAGTGGAATAGGACCTAAACAGGTTTCAAAACAGCTTCATGGAATGGGAATGCAGATCCCAGGTTTCAGGAGCAGTAAAGGACACTTCGAAAAGATACTGAAGAAGTACATACCTGCAATAACAGTACTTGGTGGTGCATTCGTTGGACTTCTAGCATTTGGAGCAGATCTTACAGGTGCATTAGGTGGAGGTACAGGTGTACTTTTAACAGTTGGTATTGTTTACAAACTCTATGAAGAAATAGCTCAGGAACAGCTCATGGACATGCACCCAATGTTGAGGAAGTTCTTAGGTGATTAGATTCCTAACAATTTATAGGGAATATAATTTCTGAATAAAATTCAGGTGAATAAAAATGAAAGTAGTTGTAGTTGCAGGAATTCCAGGATCAGGAAGTACAACAGTATTAGGAAATGCATTGAAGGATCTTGATTATCTTCATGTGAACTATGGAGATGTTATGCTTGAAATAGCCCAGAAAGAGGGCCTTGTGGAGGACAGAGATTCCATGAGGAAGCTTTCCCCTGATATCCAGAAGGAAATCCAGAGAAAAGCTGCAAAAAGTATAAGAGAACGTTCAGAGGAAAGTAACATAATCGTTGACACCCATTGTACCATAAAAACACCCAAAGGATTTCTTCCAGGACTTCCAAATTGGGTTCTTGAAGAACTTCAACCTGATATGTTCATACTCCTAGAGGCAGACGGTGATGAAATATTAATGCGAAGAATAAAGGACACCAGTCGTACAAGGGACATGGAAAACCTTAAGGAAATAGAGCTTCATCAGGAAATGAACAGAGCAGCTTCAATGGCATATGCAGTGATTACAGGGGCCACAGTTAAGATCATAGAAAACCATGACAACAAGCTGGAAACATCAGTTGAGGAAATGATAAATACCTTGAAGTAAACCATATTATATTCAAGAATTTCTACAACAAAAAAAATTCTACAATAGAACTTCAAGATAAAAATCACTGTGAAATCCAATTATAATATGGGTACAATCACAGGGGATGAAGTTCTACTGGAAACTTCTAAATAAAATATGAAACTAAAAAAAGAGGAAATAAAAAAATGGTATTTGAAATAGTGAACCAGCTTTTAAATCCCATATTTCTCCCCCTTCTGAATCTGGATCCACATCCAAATAATCCTATAATTGCAGTTTTTGTGATTGCAACCATTGTTGCATTCATAATCACCCTTGCAAACAAACTTTTGGTGGATCAGGACAGGATGCAGTTTGTCCAGCAGGAGATGAAGGGATTCCAGGCAGAAGTTATGGAAGCACAGAAATCTGGCGACCCAAAACGTATGGCTGATATGCAGAAGAAGCAGATGGAATTCATGGGCCTGCAGAAGGAGATGATGATGAACTCCTTCAAACCAATGATAGTGACCTTCCTACCCATAATCCTCATATTCTACTGGATGTCCTACAACCCTGCAATAAGTAAGATGGTTATATACCTACCACACTTCGTGTACTACATACTCTTAACACCACTGTGGCACATGCTTTACCATCCAGCAGCAGGAGCACCAGCCTTCAGTATAACATGGCTTGGATGGTACATACTGGTATCCTTTGCAATGTCATTTGTGTTCAGGAAATTTCTGGGACTTAAAAGTGGGGGAATGTAAACCTCCCCAACATTTATTAGAGATACGCTCTAAAATCAATGTACACACTGAATGGAAGAGACAATCTACAAATTGTACTGTAGAAACTAAAAATAAAACTAAAAATAAATTGTACAACAACTGTGATGTGGAATTTCAGGAATAGAATTCATTCATCACCATAACATTTATAGATTCATATAAAAAAATAGGAGATGTGTATTATGCCAGAATTAAGATACAGATCTAGATCATATAAAAGAACATTCAAAAAAACCCCTGGAGGAAAAACAGTACTCCACTACAAGAAGAAAAAACCGTCAAAGCATATATGTGCAGAGTGCGGTAAAGAACTTCACGCGGTCCCAAGGGGAAGACCGTACCAGATAAGAAAACTATCCAAATCTAAGAAAAGACCTAACAGGCCTTACGGCGGATACCTCTGCACAGAGTGTGCCCGTAAAGTTTTCAAAAAAGAGGCCAGGTTGTAATGATCATAACCATCGGTGGACTTGCAGGCAGCGGTACAACAACCGCATCCAAGATCCTGTCCGAAAAACTGGGAGTTCGGTATATTTCTGCAGGTGACATCTTTCGTCAGATGGCTGCAGAGAAAGGCATGGATCTCCTGGAATTCGGTAAATTCGCTGAAGGTAACGATGAGATCGACCTTGAAATCGATAGAAGACAGGCTAAAATAGCAGAAGAAAGTGAAGATTTGATAGTTGAGGGAAGACTCTCCGCACACTTCGTGGAAGCTGACCTTAAAATATGGTTCGTTGCACCACTACTCGTTCGAACAGAACGAATATGTCAGAGGGAAAACAAACCGAAAGAACAAGTAAAAAAAGAGATAAGTACAAGAGGCGAAAGTGAAGCCAAAAGGTACCGTGAAATACACGGAATCGACATTGGGGACATGGAGGTTTATGACATAGTTATAAACAGTAACAGTTTCCAGCCAGAGGCAATCGCAGACATCCTTTTGAAAGTAACTGAGGTGATTTCATGCCAGCAATAGAAGTAGGAAGAATATGTGTTAAAACAGCCGGAAGAGAAGCCGGTGAAAAATGTGTTATAATCGAGATTATAGATGAAAAATTCGTTGAAGTTGTAGGAAAATCAATAAAAAACAGAAAATGTAACATCAAACATCTCGAACCAGTAGATCAGACAATTGAAATAAAATCTGATGATGTTGAAGAGATAAAAAAACAGTTAGAAGCAGCTTCAGCTTAATTTGTTATATAACAACGTTGACAGATAATTAGTCTTAGATACAGATAATAATTAACAGATAATGTTAAATATTATCTGAAAATAATTATTCCAGACGTTAAATATCATAAATTCTTATGGAATGTTCAAAAAAACATTGAACCCTTAAGACAACGTTTAAATACAAAAAGAATAGTTATTAAATATAGGGCATAATTAATCAACGTCCCAACAGGTCATTTTAATGGTAGATTTTCTCATAAAAGCAGAGGGTGAAACAGATCCAGAATATGGATGTCAACCTGAAGCCAGACCCATAACAGAACACATCCGCAAGGGTGTTATAAACCTTGACAAACCAATGGGCCCAACATCCCATGAAATAGATTCATGGGTTAAAAGGATACTCCACGTGGAAAAAACAGGCCACGGAGGAACCCTGGACCCCAAGGTTACAGGTGTTCTGCCAATAGGCATTGACCATGCTACAAGGGTTATACAGATGCTCCTTGGAGCTCCCAAGGAATACGTGTGCCTCATGAGGCTCCACGACTCTGTAGCTGAGAAGAAGGTGCAGGATATTTTTGCAGAATTCACTGGAAAAATATTCCAGATGCCACCAATAAAATCTGCAGTTAAACGAGAATTAAGGGTCAGACGTATATACAACGTTAACATCCTTGAAATGGAAGACCAGGATGTTCTATTCCGAGTGAAATGTGAGGGTGGAACCTACATCCGAAAGTACTGTCACGATATAGGTGAGGCACTTGGATGCGGAGCCCACATGGCTGAACTTCGAAGAACAGTTTCAGGACCCTTCCATGAGGACGAAACCCTTAAAACCCTTCACGATCTAACAGATGCATACCATGCATGGACAGAGGATGAGGATGAATCCCAACTAAGGGAATGCATACTTCCAATGGAAAGAGCAGTGGATCATCTACCAAAGATCATTGTAAGGGATTCAACAGTTGATGCCATATGCCACGGCGCAGATCTTGCAGCCGGTGGAATAATGGAACTTTCCCCGAATATTGACCGGGGAAACACAGTTGCAATCCTCACAATTAAAGGTGAACTGGTTGCAGCAGGTGAAACCCTCAAAACATCAGGGGAGATCCTGAATGAAAAGAAGGGTATAATGGTAAATATAAAAAAGGTTTTTATGGAACCTGAAACATACCCAAAGATGTGGAAGTAAAAACTACTCTTTAATTTCACTTTCAAAACTACCGTAGAACCTCTAAGAAATTTAGGGGCGAGGCCAATAAAAATATAAATAGACAACGTTTTATACTAAGACGTTTAATGTAACTTTAAACCCAAATACTTTGAATCAAACAAAAGCAGGTTAAATTATACCTTCTACTGAAATTGTAGGAAACTTCAATGTTCGGTGTGTTTGATTGAAGGTGCAACTGAAATTCAGATGATTCATATCAAATGAAATTTCATGTTTGAAGTCACATCATACATGGCCGTATGGTGGGAATGAAGGTTTAAAGACGGTTTTTTTCTCATGCCGGGATAGTCTAGCCTGGTAAGGCGCAAGACTGGAAATCTTGTGGAGCTTTGCTCCGCCTGGGTTCAAATCCCAGTCCCGGCGCTTCTATACAAATTTACACCAAACTTACAAAACCATATTTTAAAAGAATTAGAAAAAAGATAAAATTTCAAGTTTTTTTAAAAATTAAGTTTGGATGAAAATAAAATAGGAAATATTAAGATATTGAATAAATCCAGACGAATTAGACTCTCGTTGGAGGTAAATACTATGGAAGATGATTTTAAGCACATGGTCCGTATTGCCAGAAGGGACGTTAACGGTAACAAAACAATTGAAAACGCTCTTGCAGATATAAAGGGTGTTGGAAGGGCTCTCTCTATGGCAGTATGTACCGCAGCAGGTTTTGATGCAGAACAGAAAATAGGATACCTATCAGATGATGAGGTTATAAGGATCGAAGAAGCTGTGAAAAATCCACAGAAATACGACATACCAGAATGGATGTTAAACAGGCGTAACGACTACGAAACCGGTAAAACAGAACACCTCATAGAATCCGACCTTGACATGCGTTTAAGGGAAGATCTGAACAGGATGAAAAAGGTGAGAAGTTACAAAGGAAGAAGACACGAAGTCGGACTCCCAGTAAGAGGTCAGAGGACCAAATCCACCTTCAGGAAAGGAAAATCTGTTGGAGTTAGTAGGAGAAGAAGAGGATAAACTCAATAAAAAGGAGACGATGATATGGGACATCCAAGAAAAGCACGAAAAAAGTATGATACACCATCACACCCCTGGAATGCAGATCGTATAAAAGCAGAAAATAAGCTAGTTCAGAAGTATGGTCTTAAAAATAAAAAAGAAGTTTGGAAAGCAGAAACTACTGTTAAAAGGTACAGAAGGGATGCAAGACATCTTTTAGGTATGGAAACAGACCAGACAGCAGTTGAAAAGGAACAGCTTCTAGCCCACCTTATCAACGCTGGAATCTTAGGCGAAGATGGAAAACTCGAATCCATACTTGACCTCACAGTTGAAGATATCCTCCGAAGAAGACTCCAGACAATGGTTCACAAAAAAGGACTTGCAAACACTGCAAAACAGGCAAGACTCTTCATAATCCACGGCCACATAGCTTTAAACGGTAAAAAAGTTAGTTCACCAAGCTTCATGGTCAAAAAAGGACAAGAAGAACTTCTAGGATTCTACCCTGGATCACCAATGGAAAAGTACCATAAAGAACAGGAAAAAACTGCAGAGAAAGCAGAATAAAACAATTAAAAATTAATTATTTATAAGGTGATAAAATGGCAGAAAAAGAGAAATGGGGCGTAGCTAACGTTTACTCATCCTTTAACAACACCATAATAACTGTAACTGATATCACAGGTGCAGAGACCATAACTCAGTGGTCCGGTGGTAAGGTTGTACGTGCAGACAGGCAGGAATCCTCACCATTTGCAGCAATGGAAGCTGCAACACGTGCAGCAGAAGATGTTAAGGAAAAAGGAATAATAGGACTTCACATAAAAGTCAGAGCTCCTGGTGGAAACGGACCAAGAACCCCAGGACCTGGTGCACAGGCCACAATACGAGCATTTGCAAGGGCAGGTATCAGGATAGGTAAAATAGAAGATGTAACCCCAATACCCCACGATGGTACAGGAAGACCTGGAGGTAAAAGGGGAAGAAGAGTGTAAACTGGCCTAGAAGAAGTGTCTAAAATGGATATAACTATACGAAAGAAGGAAGACAACCAGATGGTGTTTGTAATTGAAGGCGTTAACGTACCCTTCATAAATGCCATAAGAAGGATCTGCACAGTTGAAGTTCCCACAATAGCAATTGAAACAGTGGAAATTGTTAGAAATGATGCAAAAATATTTGATGAAGCATTAGCACATAGAATGGGATTAATACCTCTCACAACAGATCTTGAGTCAATGGTACCTCCATCAGAATGTGACTGTGAAGACCATTGTCCACGCTGCAGTGTTTCCTTACTTTTAAAGGAAAAAGGCCCAAAAACAGTTTATTCCAAAGACTTAAAATCACAGGACCCCCAGGTAAAACCAGTGTTTGACACAATCCCAATTCTTAAACTCAAGGAAGGAGAAGAAGTTGAACTTGAGGCAATAGCACAGCTGGGAATTGGACTTGAACATGCAAAATGGCAGCCAACAACATCCTGTGCATACAAGTACTATCCAAAGATAACAATCGACAAGGAAAAATGTGAAGAATGCGCCAAATGTGCAGATGCATGCCCAAGGGGAATACTCGAATTCGATGAGAAGAAAAACGAGGTAAAAATCCTGGACATAGAAAACTGCTCAATGTGCAAGTCATGCGTCAACGCATGTGAATCTGATGCAATCACAGTCGAAGGTGAAGAAGATAAATTCATATTCAGAATTGAAACAGACGGATCATTATCCCCTGAAGAAATTCTAATTCAAGCATGCGATATCCTATCAGAAAAAGCTGATAAAATCGTTGATTTCTGTGAATCCTAATATGAATAATAACTTCAGATACTACTAAAAATATTAAAATAAACTCTTGAACAGGGAGGAATTTAAGAATGGTAAAACTTACAAAGACAAACCCAAACTTAACCGCTCTTGTGGCAAGTCTTAAAGAGAAATCATACACTGAACAAGTGGCAATCTGGAAAGATGTTGCAAAAAGACTCGAAAGACCAACAAGAAGACAGGCAGAGGTTAATATATCTGACATAAACAGGAACACCAACCCTGATGAGGTAATCATCGTGGCTGGAAAAGTACTGGGAAGCGGAAAACTTGACCACAAAGTACAGGTTGCAGCTTTAAACTTTTCACAGGGTGCAGCTGAAAAAATAGTAACAGCAGGCGGAGAATGCATGGACATCCTCGATGTTGTTGAGAAAAACCCTAAGGGAAATGGAATAAAAATAATGGAGTAATTCTAAGATATTTTAGAATTCATCCCACATATTCCAAAAAACATACAAAATTAAAAATAAGATTAAAGGTGTATCATATGATCATAGATGGAGAAGGACTCGTACTTGGAAGACTTGCAAGCTCAGTGAGCCAGAAGCTTCTTGCAGGTGAATCCGTAACAGTTTTAAACGCCGAAAAAATTATAATATCCGGTTCAAAGGAATGGGCATACACAAGATACAAACAGCGAGTAGACAGGGCCAGCATCTCAAACCCAAGGGATATGGGACCTAAATACCCAAGAAGGCCTGATGACATATTCAGAAGAACTGTCAGGGGAATGATCCCATACAGGAAAACAACTGGAAGAGAAGCTTTCAAGGGACTCAGAGTTTACGTTGGAATTCCAAAGGAATTTGAAGGAGAAGAAACATATCCTGTACCTGAAGCCCAGCCAAAACACATAACCAAAAGTGTTGAACTTGGAAAAGTTTCACAGTTACTCGGATCAAAATTTTAAATTCTTAATGAAAGAGGTTGCATAACATGAAGAAGGTAATTCACACAAGTGGAAAAAGGAAAACTTCCATTGCAAGGGGAAAGGTAAAAGAAGGAAAAGGCAGGATCAGAATAAACAAAAAACCTGCAGAACTCTACGACCCAGAACTTGCAAGACTCAAAATACAGGAACCCATCATATTAGCAGGTGAACTTGTAGACAAAGTAGACATAGACGTCAAAGTCATAGGCGGAGGCGTAATGGGCCAGGCAGAAGCTGCCAGAATGGTCATAGCCAAAGGCCTTGTACAGTGGACAGGTGACATGGAACTCAAAGAAAAATTCACACAATACGACAGAACCATGCTCGTTGGAGATCCACGCCGTTCAGAACCTAAAAAATACGGTGGACCTGGAGCAAGAGCAAGAAACCAGAAAAGTTACAGGTAAGCTGATTCATAATGATCCCTGTAAGATGTTTAAGCTGCGGAAAAGTTGTTTCTGCATACTTCGATGAGTATCAGAAACGCACTGCAGATGGGGAAGACCCAAAAAAAGTTCTTGACGATCTTGGAATCACCAAGTACTGTTGCAGAAGAATGTTAATAGCTCATGTAGAGGTGTGGTAACAAAATTTATACCTGGGGCCGTAGGGTAGCTTGGTCCATCCTCCCAGCTATTGAAAGAAAGATTCAAAATTCCATAGAATTTAAAGGAAATTTTTAAAGCTAAAAAAGCATAAATATTTCTAGATTTTTCTTCAACTGGAACGGGGATGTGGTCAAAACACCGAAATGCTGGAGACCCGAGTTCAAATCTCGGCGGCCCCATCTAAATTCATATCACAACATTTTTCAAGCAAAAATAAATATTCATTTATCAAGATCAATCATAAAAAAACTCATAAAATAATTTTTTGTTAAACCCATAAAAAGGTTTTATAAAAAGATTCATGCCAAAACCTTTTTTTAGAGGATTTGGCTTTAGGAGATAGATATTAATGCCAGCAAAAAAACTCACAAGGTTTGAAAGGGCAAGATTAATAGGTGCAAGAGCTTTACAATTATCAATGGGAGCAAAACCCATGGTAAAAGTGTCAGATTCAATTGATCCAATAGACATTGCAACCATGGAACTTAAAAAGAATAAAATACCCATTGATATCAACAGAGGTTAAATCCTGCACAAAAAAAGTAGTCTAAAACTGTAGGTGTTATAAAATGGGATTATATGACTAAAACTACAGTCACAGCCCTTTTATATCTATGCTAAATATCAAAGACTATAAAATTGAATAAATAAATTGTATAACTCAAATAAAAATCCAAACAACCTAAAAAAAACCACTATTTTTTAAAAGAGGTGTTTTTGTGGATAGTATTATTGAAGACATCCGTGTTAGAAAAATTTTAGACAGCAGAGGCAACCCCACAGTGGAAGTGGATGTTGTAACCTGGAACGGTTTCGGAAGAGCTGCAGCACCAAGCGGTGCAAGCACTGGAGCCAGAGAGGTAGTAGCATTCCCTGAAGGTGGAGTTGACAGGATAGTAAGTGAAGTTGAAGATGTGATCTCCTCTGAACTTATTGGAATGGATGCAGAAGATTTAAAAGAAATAGACCTTGTTTTAAAGGAAATTGATGGAACAGAGAACCTGGCAGCAATAGGAGGAAACACAACAGTTGCAGTTTCAATGGCAGTGGCCAAGGCAGCAGCATCCTCATACAGCATGCCCCTTTACAGGTTCCTCGGCGGCAACATGCCCAATGAGATCCCATACCCACTGGGAAACATGATAAACGGAGGAGCACACGCAGGAACAAACGCACCTGACATACAGGAATTCCTTGTAATACCAGTCGGTGCAAAGACAATCACAGAAGCAGTGTTCACTAACGTACAGGTGCACAAGAAGATCCGTGAACTCATACAGGCCAAGGACAAATCCTTCACAGGTGGAAAGGGAGATGAAGGTGGATGGGCACCAAACCTAACCAATGAAGAAGCCCTTGAAATACAGTTTGCAGCATGTGAATCAGTTTCAGAGGAAACAGGAGTGCTTGTAAAACCATCACTGGACATGGCAGCAAGCGAACTCTGGGACCCAGCCACTGAAGAGTACGTCTACGATAGGGAAGGTACAAGAAGAAGCACAGGCGAACAGGTGGACTACGTATCTGAAATCATTGACAAATATGGTTTCTTCTTTGTTGAAGACCCAATAAGGGAGGGAGACTTTGAGGGATTTGCACAGCTCACCAAAAAAGCAGGTAAAAAAGCCATAATCTGTGGTGATGATATATTTGTGACCAACCAGGAAATACTCGCTGAGGGAATTGAAAAGGGTGCTGGAAACGCTATTATAATTAAGCCAAACCAGATCGGAACACTCACAGACACCTACAACACAATTGAACTTGCAAGAAACAACAAGTACGTTCCAGTTGTATCCCACCGTTCAGGTGAAACAACCGATGAAACAATAGCACACCTGGCAGTTGCATTCTCAGCTCCAATCATAAAAACAGGAGCAGTGGGCGGAGAGCGTATAGCCAAGCTCAACGAACTCATCAGAATATCTGAGGAAATGACAGACCCTGAAATGGCAGACATAGCTAAATACAGGTAGATAAAACTAAATCCAAATTAAATGGGGAAAAGAGGATTAAGTTTTCCTCTTTCACATTATAAATTAAGAAGGAGAACTGATACTGGTACAACCTGAAGATCAGTGCGAGGAGATTAAAAATGGTTAAAATAACAATAGACTACGATAAATGTGATGGTGCAGACTGTGCAGAATGTGTGGATGTCTGCCCAATGGAAGTTCTCATACTAGATGGTGAGAAAGTAGTAATCCAGAACAAGGAAGAATGCAGCTTATGTGAAGTATGCATGGATGTCTGCCCAAACGAAGCAGTTAACGTAGAGGAATAATTTAAATAATTAAAAAAAAGTAATTCAATACTTTAAGATAATTGATTCAAAACTTAATATTAATGAGGTGATAATTTGTCAGAACTATTAATTCCACTGGACAAATACTTAGCAGCAGGTTTACACATAGGTACACAGCAGAAAACAAAGGATATGGAACGCTACATTTACAGGGTAAGGGCAGACGGTCTTTACGTACTGGATGTAAGAAAGACAAACGACAGGATAATGTCCGTTGGTAAATTCCTATCAAAATACGACCCCGATGATATACTCGTTGTATCAACCAGACAGTACGGTCAGGCACCAGTTAAAAAATTCGGAGAAATGACAGGTGCAAAAACCATACCTGGAAGGTTCATACCAGGAACACTAACAAACCCTAACTACGCAAAATTCATAGAACCAAAGGTACTGGTTGTAACAGACCCAAGATCTGATTCCCAGGCAATCATTGAAGCAAGACAAGTTGGAATACCTGTAGTTGCACTCTGTGACACAGAAAACCTCCTTGGAAACGTGGACATAGTTGTTCCTGTGAACAACAAGGGAAGAAAAGCAATAGCACTCGTTTACTGGCTCCTTGCAAGACAGGTACTTCGTGGAAACGGAACCATCCCAGAAGACGCAGATCTGGACATTCCACCAGCAGAGTTTGAACTTAAAATATAAGGCATAAGAAACTGAATTTGAACCAATAGGTTCAGATTCAGCTTTTCCATGCTGAATTCAAAGTAATTTTTTATATAAAAGCCAAGGGATCATGTTCAATTCAATGATCCGTGGCTTATGAATACTCATTTCATTCATAATTCCCATTATCATAGAATTTTCCCATTTTTATTAAATTCCGATCTTCATTAACATAAAAAAAAGTGGAAGGTGGTTTTTTTATGATAAGAAAACCTGCAGTTGCAGGACTCTTCTATGAAATGGATCCAAAGGCTCTGAGAAAACAGATCGAATGGTGCTTCAAACACCAGCTTGGACCAGGAAAACTTCCAGATAAAATAGGGAATGAACGAAATATTAAGGGTGCTGTGGTTCCACATGCAGGTTACCCCTACTCAGGACCTGTGGTTGCACACTCATACTACAGTATAGCAGAAGATGGATTTCCAGAAACCTTCGTGATACTCTGCCCCAACCACACAGGAATGGGATCAGGAGTATCAGCAATGACAGATGGAACATGGGAAACACCCCTTGGAATGATTGACATAGATAATGAATTTGCAGACAAACTCGTTGCCAACACACCAATCATGGATTCAGACCCATCAGCCCACATCCAGGAGCACAGTGCAGAGGTACAACTACCATTTCTACAGTACCTTGAAAAGGAATACTCCACAGAAAGTTTCAGATTCGTTCCAGTGTGCATGTGGATGCAGGACATCCAGACAGCCATGGAAATAGGAAGTTCCATCCATGAAACTGCAAAGGAATTAGGTAGGGATGTTCTCGTTGTGGCAAGCAGTGACATGACACATTACCAGCCCCAGGATATAGCCCGCAGGGGAGACATGCAGGTGCTGGATGCCATGGAAGCCATGGATGAAAACCTTTTAATGACACGCGTGGCTGAGCTGAACATAACCATGTGTGGATACGGGCCAGTTACAGCAGCTATGACGGCTTCAAAGGCAATGGGTGCCGGGGAATGTGAAGTAAAAGCTTATGCAACCAGTGGAGATACAACAGGAGACCACAGTTCAGTTGTGGGATACGCATCAGCCATTTTTCTATGATAAGAAACATTTTTTTTCCAAGACTGAAAAGATTTGTTGAAACTCCTTTGTAGGGAAAAAAAATTCTCGGGATAAAACTTAACCTAGATTAAGATCTATAGTAGATTAACCCAGTTAATAGGGGAGTGGTTAATTCAAAGAAACTGGGAGTTCCACCTAAAACTAACAGTTTCAATACTCCTAAAATTCGAGGTATTAAATAATCAATTTAAATTCATTTAATAAATTCATTGAAGTAGTCCTAAAAACTAAAATTAGAATAGTTTCCCTAAAAATAATTTAAATTATTTAAAATTAATAAAATTCATTAAAAATTAAAATAATCAAACTTCATATTGGACTTCAATTATAGTATCCATATGAAAAATAATATTAATAGCGGTGCTCCAAAGTATATTTTGGATGCACTTGTTTCATCAAGATTTTGAGGCATAAAAACTCAAAATTTTCACAATCAATCACAAATTAACCAATTAAAACTCACAGAACAAGTAATTTTTGACTTTGTTCCATTAAACAATCACTTGAATTCACGATCATAAGGTAGATTCCATGCAGGTTACAGCGTCGGCACCAGGAAAGATCATTCTCTTTGGTGAACACGCCGTAGTCTACGGAAAACCTGCCATCGCAGTTGCAGTTGACAGAAGAGCATACGTAACTGTTCAAAACCGCGAAGACGAAAAAATATATGTAGAAGTACCGGATCTTGAGGTGTCCGGATATTTAAACCTTGAAGAAAATGAAGTAAAACTTGAAACTGGAGAAAAAACAACAAAAGGCATTTTAATCTACATGTTAAAATCCATTGAAAAGATCCATGCAGAATGTGGAATGCATATTCATGTGGACCTCAACGTACCAATAGGTGCCGGTTTAGGTTCATCAGCAGCCATAACAGTTGCAACCATTGCAGCAGTTTCAAAGTTCAACGGTAAAAACCTTTCACTGGAAGAAACAGCCAGAACAGCCCATGAAGTCGAACTTGAAGTTCAGGGGGCAGCAAGTCCTATAGACACAACCTTGAGTACCTACGGCGGTATAATATACCTATCTAAGAATGCAGATGCACTCACACCACTTGAAGTGGATATGGAACTGCCACTGGTTGTTGGATACACCTCCAAAAGGGGTAACACTGGAGAACTGGTTGAATCTGTTCGAAAAAGAAGAGAAAACTATCCTGATGCTTTGAATCTTATACTGGATTCTGTTGAATCTCTTACAAATAATGCAAAGGAAGCCATTCTTCAAAAGGATGAAAAAAGGGTTGGTGAACTTATGAACATCAACCACGGGCTTCTGGATGCCATGGGAGTGAACACAGACGAACTATCGAGAATGGTCTACGCTGCAAGAAAAGCAGGAGCCATAGGTTCAAAGATAACAGGGGCTGGCGGTGGAGGTAGTATAATAGCCTACTGCCCAGGAAAAACTGAAGAAGTGATTAAAGAGATTAACACCTTTGAAAAAGCCTTCAATGCAAAAATATCTGGAGAAGGAGTTAAAATTCACTCTGAAGATTCAGGTACGTTGTAATATGAAAACTGATCCAAGGTTACCTGTGCTTTGAAGATTTAAAAAAAATTCAATGGTACAGCTGAATCATGATCCACAATCCATTCAAGGGCACTGATGCAACTAACGGATGGATTAAAAAAACCCATAAAAAATTCAATTCAAAATAGAATCAGCCACCAAAAGTCATTTAACAATAGATCAATTGTTCATAAAGATTTGGGACATCAAAAAGGCCATCTAACAATAAATCCATTAATTGGCTTTAAGATGATTGGCTATGATTCACTGAAGATCCATATTAAATTACAGTAAATCCTTGGAACAAGAAACAGTAATTCATACCAAGATCAACTCAATAAACACATGGAATATCATAAATTTCATGAAGTTTTTATCAAAAAACTTCTCTTAAAAGCTTTCCTGAAATTTAATGAAAATTTCAGAAGAAATAGGAACTTCATGGACAATTGAAAGATATTCCACACATCCTGTACAAAAAAAACTCGATGATTGGAATGAATCACATATTCTAAAACCTGAAAATCCACATAATCCATTAAAATTCACTGTAACAATATTTAGGATGAATTTTTAAGGGACACTCTGATAACGGTTTCAGAGACAGATTCTGAGGGTTTAACAGGATATTTAACGGAATTTAACATGTCATATCATATGTAACGATCTTTGAATTGTTACAAACAGAATTTAACCATTAGACTAAACCAGAAAATTCAATTAAAACATAAAATGAGGTTGTTGATTAGTTGATAATCTTAAAACTTGGTGGAAGTGTTATAACCAGAAAGGATTCGGCGACGCCTGCTCTGGACAATGAAAATCTTAACAGAATTGCAAAGGAAATATCAGAATCATCAAAAAATGCAAAGTACGGTGAACTGATTGTTGTGCACGGTGCAGGTTCCTTCGGACACCCCTATGCCAAAAAGTATGATATAGGCAGCAGTATTCCTGATGAAGAAGAATTTCAGAGGAAGAGAAAAGGATTCTGCATAACCCAGGAAGCTGTGAAAAACCTGAACAGTGCAGTGTGCCAACACCTGCGGCAATATGGAATTCCCGCAGTATCGGTGCAGCCATCATCATTTGTAAGAACAAAAAATAAGAGAATATGTCACGCTGATTTAGATTTAATCAAAAAATATCTTGATTCCGGATTCGTACCTGTACTCTACGGAGACGTGGTCCTGGATGATGATGAAGCCATTAAAATGGCGGTACTATCAGGAGACCAAATAATAAACTATCTTGGAAAAAATTTAAAACCAGATAGAGTTATCCTGGGCTCTGATGTTAACGGAATTTACAGAAAGGATCCCAAGAAGTATTCAAATGAAGAACCCGTTAAAATTGTAACCTCACACGAGGATCTGGAATCAACAGAGGGTACACAAACAGTAGATGTTACAGGGGGGATGGGTGGAAAACTCACAGAACTTCTGCAGCTTGCTGAAATTGGTGTTGAATCTGAAATTCTTAATGCAGGATCACCCAACCTTATAAAAAGGGCACTCATGGGTGAAAGGGGAATTGGGACCCGTATCAAACTTTAAAATTAATCATACAATCAAATACGGATTTAAAATCGTATATAAACTAAAAGGGACGTAAAAAATGATTTCAGATAGAAAATTAGAACATCTGATGCTCTGCAGAAACAACGATGTGGAGTATCGGAAAAAAACAGGATTTGAGGATATAGAACTTATCCACAAAGCCCTTCCCGAAGTGAACAAAGAAGAGATAGATGTAAAAACAGAATTCTTCGGGAAAAAAATGGATGCACCCATAATAATATCTGCAATAACAGGCGGACATCCAGCATCCCTCTCAATTAACAGAGAACTTGCAAAGGCAGCAGGCAAACTCAACATAGGAATGGGAGTTGGAAGCCAGCGTGCAGCAGTTGAAAACCCTGAACTTACACCCACATACACAGTAGTGAGGGAGGAAGCACCATCATCATTCTTAATAGGAAATATAGGTGCTCCACAGATAGAATATGCCCAAAAAGCAGCAGATATGATGGATGCAGATGCACTTGCACTTCACCTTAACCCCCTCCAGGAAGCAATACAGCCAGAAGGAGATGTTGATGCAACAGGATACACAGACTCAATCAAAGAAATATCAAAAACCCTGAAGCTACCTGTAATTGCAAAGGAAACAGGTGCAGGTATAAACAGTCAGGATGCACGTACACTGGAAAAGGCAGGTGTAAGTGCAGTGGATGTTGCAGGATCCGGCGGTACAAGCTGGGCTGCAGTTGAAACCTACCGTGCAAAGGACAGATACCTCGGAAACCTTTACTGGGACTGGGGAATACCAACAGCCATAAGCACAGTGGAAGTATGTGAATCAATAGATTTACCTGTTATCTCATCTGGAGGTATAAGAACAGGATTGGATGCAGCAAAAGCAATTGCACTCGGTGCAGATGCTGTTGGACTGGCACTACCCTTACTTAAAGATGCATACTCAGGTCATGAGGCAGTTATCACAAGACTTGAAAAATTCGTGGAAGAACTCAAGGTTGCAATGTTCCTGGTGGGAGCATCCAGCCTGGAGGAACTCCGAAATTCAGATATCATAATCAAAGGAAGTACAAAGGAATGGCTCCAAGAAAGGGGTTTTAACACTAAAAAATACGCAAGGAGATCAGTACAATGAGCGTTGAAGTAATAGCAATAGGAGGATACGAGGAAGTTGGAAAGAACATGACAGCAGTTAAGATCGGCGACGATGTTGTAATATTTGACATGGGAATCCACCTCGACAGAATACACATACATGAAGATACAGACATAGCAAGAATGCACAGCCTGGATCTCATTGAAAGGGGAGTGATCCCTGATGACACATTAATGAAGGAAGTTGATGGTAAGGTAAGGGCCATAGTATTCACCCATGGCCACCTTGACCATATAGGGGCAGTTGCAAAGCTTGCACACAGATACGAGGCACCAATAATTGCAACACCCTACACACTGGGACTCATAGAGAGAACCATCAAACAGGAGAAGAAGTTCACAGTCACCAACCAGCTCCAAGTCTTAAATGCAGGTGAAAAATGTCAGATATCCCCAGATATAACCCTTGAATTTGTTGGAACAACCCACAGTATACCTCAGACAGTTACTGCAGCACTACACACATCAGAGGGAATAATAGTCTATGCAAACGACTTCAAATTCGACAACCATCAGGTTCTATCACCACCACCGGATTACAAACGTTTCAGAGAACTTGGACGTAAAGGAGTTCTTGCACTAATCGTGGACACAACCAATGCCTGTGTGAAGGAGGAATCCAAAACACACTCTGAGAAGATAGCAAGAATCCTCCTCAAGGATGTACTGGAAAAACCACTCCGCCAGAAGGAGGGAATAATAGTTACAACCTTCTCCTCACACATAGAAAGGATCCAGGCCATATGTAAAATTGCCAATGAGAGCAAACGTAAAATACTGCTTCTTGGAAGATCCATGGAGCGTTACTGTTCAATGGCAGAGAAATTAGGAATACTGGACCTTCCCAAGTCAGCAAGTGTGTACGGAAGTCCTAAGGCAGTTAACAGGGCCCTTGCAAGGGCTGATGAAAACAGGGAGAAGTACCTCATGGTTACAACAGGACATCAGGGAGAACCTGATGCATTACTACCACGTATTGCCAACGGCAAAACCCAGTTCACAGTTAAACCTGGTGATAACGTGATATTCTCATCATCAGTCATACCAAACCCAATGAACATGGCCAACCGTAACCTTCTGGAGCGAAGACTTAAATCCAGTGGTGCCAGAATATTTACCAACATACATGTTTCAGGCCATGCAGGACCTGAAGATCAGCGTGACTTTTTAAGGATGTTGAACCCAACTCATATCCTTCCATCACATGGAACACTTAGCATGCTTTCAGCATACACTGAACTTGCTGAGGAGGAAGGTTACAAACTTGGAAAAGACATACATATACTGAGAAATGGACAGGCACAAGTTTTCAATGGGGGAGCTTAATGGAAGTAATTAAAATTCTAAAACGTTATTCAGCAATTGTAGATGAAGAACTAGACAGGGTACTTGGAACAGTTGAACCTGAAAAACTCCAAGAATCATCAGAACACCTCATCAAAGCAGGCGGAAAAAAACTCCGCCCTGCCCTTGTAATGCTAAGCTGTGAAGCAGTTGGAGGAAAAAGAGAGGATGCAGTTAAAACAGCAGCAGCAGTGGAACTGATACACACATTTTCACTCATCCACGATGACATCATGGACAAGGATGAAATGAGAAGGGGAAAACCCTCAGTGCACATGATCTGGGGAGAACCAATGGCAATACTTGCAGGAGACACCCTCTTTTCCAAGGCATTTGAAGCAGTTCTTGAAACAGGAACAGCCCACATACCATCTGAAAATGTAATATCCGCACTTAAAACAGTTGTAGGATCCTGTATAGATATCTGTGAAGGACAGGCATTTGACATGTGCTTTGAAGGAGACTTTGAAGTCAGCGAAGAAGCCTATATGAAGATGATCTACAAGAAAACAGCAGCACTAATAGCTGCAGCCACCAAATCCGGTGCACTGGTTGGTGGAGGAAGTCCAGAACAGGTGAAAGCTCTTGCAGAATATGGGAAACTCATAGGATTGGCATTCCAGATACAGGACGATTATCTGGATGTTGTGAGTGAAGAGGAAGACCTTGGAAAACCAGTTGGAAGCGACATAGTCGAGGGTAAAATGACCCTCATGGTTGTCAGGGCACTTTCAAGTGCATCAAGTGAGGATAAAAAGGAAATAATATCCATACTGAATGCCAAATGTGATACAAACGTTGAAAGGGCAATTGAACTCTTTGAAAAGTACGGTTCAATTAAATACACCTACGATGTGGCCCATGACAATGTTGAAAGGGCAAAAAAGCTCCTGGATGTTGTTGAAGATTCACCTGCAAAGGAAGCATTACTACTCCTTGCAGACTTCGTGCTCCAGAGAAACCATTAATAAACGCCTATAAAATCCCCCCTATTTTATAAAAATGGTTTATAAAAGGGGATTTTTTTACATCCATTTTAAAATTTTATAATAAAAATATTTTTTTTTACACTACCCTTCTTTTTGATCATATAAAAAAAAAGAGAGATTAAGAAATAAACAGGATTGTAACAAATTTAAATTTTTAAAAAAAATCTTTAAAAATAGTTTTAATCAAAATATATTTTACATATAACTTTTACATTACAAACCAATAATTTTCAGAACACAACTTTAATACAGATTTAAAGGAAACTGGAATATTTAAGTGATTTTTATGAGTGAAAACGTTGAGGAAATCGTGTACAGAGATGCACTGGAAAATGCAGTTAAACATAAAGGTAAAGCACAGCCTGGTGCAGTAATAGGTTCAGTTATGAGCACCCATGCAGAACTTCGAAGTGAAGCCAAAACTGTGGCTTCAGCAGCAGGTAAAATAGTTTCAAAGGTAAATGCAATGGACCCTGAAACCCAGAAGGCAGAACTTGAAAAACTTGGAGGCCTGAAGGAGAAGAAAAAACGGGTTGAGGAGAAGGGACTTGCAGACCTTGAGGATGTTGAAGGGGAAGTTGTGCTCAGATTCGCACCAAATCCATCAGGCCCCCTACACATAGGACATGCAAGGGCAGCCATCCTGAACAATGAATACCTTAAACGATACGGAGGCAAGCTAATCTTCAGGATCGAGGACACAGACCCTCGAAGGGTTGAACCTTCCGCCTACCAGATGATAGAGGAGGACCTTGAATGGCTGGGCTTCAACTGGAACGAGAAAGTGATTCAGAGCGACCGCATGGAAACCTACTACCAGTACGCAGAGGAACTCATAAAACTCGGCCAGGCCTACATGTGCACCTGCAACGGTGGAGACTTCAAAAAACTCAAGGATGAATCCAAGGCCTGCCCATGCCGCGAAAGCACAGTTGAAGAGAACCTAAAACTCTGGAGGGAACTCTTCACCATGGAAGAGGGAGAAGCAGTGCTCCGTGTCAAAACAGACATAAAACACAAAAACCCTGCAATCCGTGACTGGGTTGCAATGAGGGTGGTTGAACACGAACACCCACGTACAGGTACGAAGTACAGGGTATATCCAATGATGAACTTCTCGGTGACAGTGGACGACCACCTCGGCGGTGTGACCCATGTGCTGCGTGGAAAGGACCACCTTGCAAACAGTGAAAAACAGAGCTACCTCTACAACCACTTCGGATGGAAGATACCAGTCTTCATACACTACGGAAGACTTAAAATGGAGGACGTAGCCCTGAGCACATCCAAGGCAAAGGCAGGAATTGAGGAAAAAATTTACAGTGGCTGGGACGACCCACGCCTCGGTACCATAAGAGCAATAGCAAGACGTGGAATAAAAAGGGAAGCCCTTGACGAATTAATGGTTGAAATTGGTGCTAAAATGGCAGATGCAACTGTGAGCTGGAAGAAGGTATACGGACTCAACCGCCAGATACTTGAGGATTCCTCAGACAGGTACTTCTTCGTTAAAAACCCTGTGAAGGTTGATATAATAAACCTCCCAGAAGAGGAACAGGGCACAATAAAAAGACCACTCCACCCGAACTTCCCAGAGCGTGGAAACCGCGAACTGCCCTTCAACGGCAAGGTTTACCTCACAATGGAAGATGTGAACAAAGCTGGTAAGGGTGGGATTTTAAGACTCATGGATGCAGTGAATCTGGAATTCAAATACGACACCTGCAACTGTGGCAACAGGAAGGCAGCCTACCACAGCGCAGGCCTTGAAGAGGCCAGAAGTGCAGGTGCCAGCATTGTTCAGTGGGTACCTTCAAGGGAGGCCATCAATACGGAGGTTGTGATGCCAGATGCAACCAGTGTATCAGGATTCATAGAACCTGCAGCCTCCAACCTGAAGGTTGATGATGTGGTGCAGCTTGAAAGGTTTGGATTTGCAAGGGTTGACAAGGCCCTCAATCATAAGATAAAATTCTACTTCGCACATAAATGAACCTAACCTAAAAAAAGGGTATGTGAAGAATATTTTCCCTTGAAAACAGGATTATACTTTATTTTAAGGGGATATCAATTATTCTCCCACACTTTTTAAATGACAACCCTGAAGTTAATTACAGTTTAAATTTTTATTTTAAAAAACAAATTTTTAAAAAAAAATCATTTTTTTTTTTTATTTGGTTTGGTATTGGGATTCCACTCTGTTTAGTATTCCATCTATCTCCCCTTCAACCATTTTGATATCCAGCATGTTTCCCTTAAGATTTTCCCGGGCCATTGTCCTTGAGTAGGGTATGAATCCCTGAATTGGGATATTTTTCTTTGACAGGACACCTTCCAGGATGATCTTCGTTTCATCATCAACCTTATTCAGAACAACTCCAAAAGTTTTGCCGGCTTCTCCAGTTAACTCTGCTGTCTTTTCACTTAGTAAAACAGCATCGTTGGATGGATCAACCGCCATAAGCACGCAGTCTACACCTTCAACTACTCCACGGCCGAAATGTTCTACTCCAGCTTCTGTGTCCACCAAAACCCACTCTTCCCCATTTACATGGAGTTTATTCAGGAAATCCCGTGCAACTACCCCCATGGGACATGCACATCCCTCATGGGAATGCTCTATTTTTCCAATCTGCATGAAACCTTTGTTTTCATTCCAACGAACAAAATCAGATGGAAGATCCTCTAAACTATTCTCTGGTAAGAGTTCCACCTTCTCATCTTTACCTTCCCTGATAATGGCCATGAGCTTCTCCATCACAGCAGGTCTACCACCTAAATAATCCATAAGGGTTTTTTCCGCAGGTTCAAGTCCCAGCATGGCACCCAGGCCAAGGTTGGATTCATCTGAATCCACAACCAGAACCTTTTTTCCCTGCATATTAATCATATGGGCCATGAGCGTGACAAGGGTGCTTTTTCCACTACCGCCGCGGCCACTGATAATCAATTTGGGCATGTTTTTTTAACCTCCAAATTCTCTTAATTAAACAGAAAATTCCATTAAATATAATGTGAATAGTTTTTTTTAATCTATTTGTACATCCCTGCAAGGGGATCCTTTCCATTGGGGAACATTGCACCGTAGGGTTCGAAGAAATCCATGTCCTTAACTGTGCAGAAATGCATCCCCTCATTGGACTCAGTCATCATCAGGGGGTTTGCCTTTTCAACATCCCAGGAACCATTTTCTGCATTGTAAATATCATCTCTGACCTCAAGATGCACAACCTTGGCCAGAACCAGGGCGTAGGGGAAGTTATCATACTCTTCAGCCACGATTTTGTGGAGTTTGCATTCCATCCAGGCGTAACATCCATCCACACCTGGAGTTTTAATGGTCTTAGATGGTTTTTCCACAAGTTCCGCCAGTTCAAATTCACTCACCTCAGGAGGTACGAACTTCGCTGTGGGTATGACCTTGTCCATCATATCCACTCCGGGCAGGTTCACAACGAACTCTTCCTGAGATTTTATGTTGTTGAAGGTGTCCCTCATAACTCCTGCCGTTGCAACACATATAAGGTCGAAGGGTCTAAGAATTGGCATCAAACAGGAGTATGGTGCCACATTTCCCACTCCATCTTCACTGACCGTTGATATGAAGGTCACAGGCAGTGGAATTATGGATTCTCGTTTGAAATTTTTTAACTGCATTGATATCACCAGTTAATGACTGGTTCCAACACCTATATAAATCATATACAATTAATATAAAGTATTACTTAATTCTTATGAAAACATGTTTAAGTAATATCTGCGTTTTTGAAGAAGTAAAAAAATAGTATTATGCCCTATAAAAAAATTGATTTTAAAGAGGATACAACTGTTTATTTGATGCTTTAAGTTAGTTGAATTCAATTAAAATTTGATTAATAAAAATAAACATCCCCTACTAAAATAAAAATTCATTTTGTATTATGAAACAAAGAATAATTTTGTATATGAAGGTACAAAGAATAACTTTGTTTTTTATAAATAAAATTCTGATATCATGGTATCATAACTAGGTTTTATAAATCTTAAGGGAGAAATTAAACCTTGTAATGTATTTGAATTATTAACTCGAATTAACGATTTTTTAACATAATAAATTGGAGAGTATGAAATGGCAGTAAAAATCAATGAAAACTACATGTTGATCAAAAGCAACTACCTCTTCGCTGAAATAGCAAGGAGAGTTGACAAGTTCCAGGAAGAAAACCCTGAAGCAGACCTTATAAAAATGGGAATAGGAGACGTCACCATACCCCTACCAAAGGCAGTTGTACGTGAATTTAAACGTGCAGTTGATGAGATGGGTGAAAAGGAAACCTTCATGGGCTACGGTCCAGAACAGGGATATTCATTCCTTATAAAGGAGATCATAGAAAAGGACTACGCACCCCTAGGAATAAACCTGGCTGAAGATGAGGTTTTCATAAGCGACGGAGCCAAATGTGACACAGGAAACATCCAGGAAATATTCGGCCTTGAAAACACCATAGCAGTAACAGACCCAGTTTACCCAGTATATGTTGAGAGCAACGTAATGGCCGGAAGAAGCGGAGCCATGGATGAAGATGGTAAGTACGATGGAATGGTCTACATACCATGCACAGCAGAGAACAAATTCACACCGGAACTTCCAGAAACACCTGTGGATCTGATCTACCTATGCTACCCAAACAACCCAACTGGTACAACCTTGACCAAGGACGAACTCCAGAAATGGGTGGATTATGCACGGGAAAACCAGTCAATCATACTCTTCGATGCAGCCTACGAAGCCTACATAACTGAGGACAACATACCCCACAGTATATATGAAATTGAAGGTGCAAGGGAAGTTGCAATAGAGTTCAGAAGCTTCTCCAAGAACGCAGGATTTACTGGTACAAGATGTGCATTTACAGTTGTTCCAAAAGAAGTTAAAGCCTACGACTCCGAGGGAGAGGCACATTCGGTAAACCCCCTCTGGAACAGGCGCCAGACAACCAAGTTCAACGGTGTGTCATACCCTGTTCAGGTTGCAGCTAAAGCAGTTTATTCAGAGGAGGGCCAGGCAGAGATCAAGAAATCAATAGCCTACTACATGCAGAATGCAGAGATAATCAGGGAAAGCCTTAAAGAAATGGGTTTAAGTATTTACGGTGGAGTTAACTCACCCTACATATGGGTGAAAACACCTGAGGGAATGACCTCCTGGGAATTCTTCGACCTTCTCCTCCACGATGCCAACGTTGTTGGAACACCTGGAGTGGGCTTCGGACCAAGCGGTGAAGGATACTTCAGAATAACAGCCTTCAACACCCTTGAAAACACCAAGGAAGCAATGGAAAGGATTTCGAAGCTGGAGATTTAGGTTTATTGGATTTGTATATCCTCTTTTTTTTATTTTAATTAATAAAAAGATTGATTTCTTTAAATAATTGAGATTTTCTATTTCTTTTTTTTTAATTGTGTCCTCTCGGTTCAAGGGCTTTAATACACCCTCTATTCTACTCCCATACAGTTCTTTGTTAAATTTAATAGTGTTTACTCAATGATGAGTATACTACTCCATTGTAATATCCTGCCAATTTTTCCTTTTTACGAATTCAACTAAATAATAATTAGGCTGTGAAGATTTAAATTACTATAATTCAATATATCAAGTTATGAAATATGATGATCTTAAAGAATTGGATGAAATTAATAGACAGGTTGCTATAAAGATTAGGAATAATTATAATAAAGAAGAATTGAATATACTCGATTTTTATCCAGAGCTGGATTTAAAGCCACCATATACTGGAACTGGTACTAACCTTATAAATCCCATCAAACCTTATCAACTTTTTCCTTTTTTTAAAACAGTTTTAGTAGATGTACCTCCCATACCTGATGAAGATTTATTTAAAATGCAATATGGATTATCAGTTGAAGAATTAATAGACCTAGAAAGGGAAGGTAAAGTGGCTATAAGATTATCTTATCCATATATTAACTATCATAACCTTGAGAATGATTATCTTGATCCTATAATTTCTAGAAGACCTCCATCCGCTCGTGCAAGAGATTTGAACTATAGCTATCTAATCAATGACAAATTTTTAGAAACATTAGAAAAAGAAGATTTTTTTAAAGGGAAACTATTTGGTTTTGGGAGTGATTTATCATTGGAAATGGGAATGATAGATCCAATAGCAATTGCATCATATGATATAATGAATGATAGTGGTTCTAATTTTTTTAACTTCGATGAAGAAATATTTGTAAATAAAGTTAAAAGTAACTGTCAAAAATTAAGCCTTTTAGGATATGGTGATGTAAATAAATTCCTAAGAAAGATGTTAGAGGTAGGTAGTGGTAGACTTGATTGGGCTTATGTTTATTCCTCATGTTATACCTCTTTTTTAACAGATCCTACTTTTAATTCTCTAGATGGCACGCATCTTGTTAATAATAATGTCAGAGAAGTTCTTAATGATTTATTTGTTAGAAACAATAGTGGAACCGCATTTAAAGGTATTGTCGATGAAAATGACCCATTTCCATATTATGATGTTGGTAAAATGCTAACAGAAGAAATGATTACAGCAACTCCTATTAGTCTGGAGCAATCTAAAGATATTGATTATTCAAACACTATTAAAGCATTGGAACATTTGGAAAATGCAGTAAATAAAAAAGATATTGAAGAAATAACTGATCGTACTCATGAATTGAAAGCAGAAATTAATGTAGCTAATCAAATAGTCATGGATATGAATTATGCAGCAAACAAAGTACCTAAGGGCATATCACGTATAGGATTTAGTATTGGTATGTTAGGATCATTAGCACAAGATCCACATACTCAAAGTTTATCATGGGCGATTAGTGGTATTATTGGCGGTTTAGGGGAATGTGATGTATTAAAGCCTGCTATTGAGACTTTATTGAAATTTAAAAGAGATAATCATGTCTTATATTTGTATAATAACTATGAAAAATATGAAATTAATGAGTATAATTTAGATGGAAGAATTTTAAACCATGATTATCCCTTAAATAATCCTTTAATAGATAAATACAAATATTATGACTCCATTTATAAGAAAATACCAATTCTCAGAGTTATGATCGATATAGATACTCGTTTAGTAATAGGAGATGGGCCACATTTAAAAATAAAAGGTCTTCCCAATGATAAATTAGAAGAGAAAATCCGAGCACAATTTGAAAAAGATTTTCCTAAAGAATTTTGGAAAATAACACATAAGCATTTACGGCTTTATGGAATCGCTTACATATTAAGATCTAAGGAAACCTACCATATAATAAATCCTAAATTCATTAAGCCTATTTATGAAAATAATGAATTATTAAGCTATGAATGCATAGCTAAGAATGGTAAAAAGCAAGAAATTGAGAAAGAACGTGTTATTTGTATTAATCCATCTAATGAGTATTCAATTGTAGAAGCTTATATTATTTTATTTGATCAAACATACCCTGATTTAACTCAAAAAGGAATAAGACCTAAATTACTTTATGATACATATTTTGAAAATATGCAAACGGCAAGTAAATCAAAGATAACCGACTTTGAAAATACCAAAAAATTATTATTGAAAAGTTTGGAAATACCTGAACATTTTAAAAATGTATACGATAGTGTGCGTGCATTAAATGAACTTGGGGATCTTCATCGAATGTATAATCGTCATTCTGAAGCTTTAGTATTTTATGAAAGAGCTCAGGATTGTCTTAATGGTAATGCACATAGTAATATTTTAAAAAAATTTGAATTAGAATTATGCAATAAGATTTTAGAGACTAATAATCATTTATTACGGTTAAATGGAGTATAAACACCTTTTTGACCACTAACGAAACCACAAATGAAAGGAAAAAGAACTAAGTACTGGATGAAATATATTATATTATAAATGTATCCTACAAATTACCGTTTTGTTAGGTGCTGGATGTGGACGCAAACTCTCGTTCTTAGGTGTCTATTTTAAGTTTTAAATGTATAAATATTATTTAATTTACTCATACCCCGGCCTATATACAAATTACATACCTTATTATTCATTACATACTCCCTATCCCCTTAAAAACTGCTGATTTTATATAATATTTTAATATACCTTGGTATACTTAAAAATCAAAACATTATTTTTTATAATTTATTTAATATGTTTTTATTAGTTATTTAAAAGAAGAAACCATCCCGGAGTTAAAATTAGAATTATATGGACATTAATTTTAAATATTTTATTTTCATGTTTTTAATTCATTTAAAAAATAAGAAGGCTTTTAAAAAAGAAAAATTGATTTGAGATTATAATACTGATTAAACCATTCAGCTCGTCTTGGTCACAGTGCCCATACCATTAATCTGTTTTTTCAAGGTTGGATTGCCCAAATACTTTATTGAACCTCCTCCATTAACAATGGCATTGAGTGTGCTTGCAACGTTCACGATGGCTGAACCTCCACCGTTGATTGTAACGGTTGCGGTTTGTGTCTTCAGATCATGTGCGTTGATGGAACCTGCTCCATTCACGGTTGCAGTGTGGTCCGTTGATGTACCTGCAAGGTACAAGGTACCTGCATCCACAGTGCTTGTGATTTTGCTGGTGCTGAGGCCAGTTACGTTACCTTCACAATTTCCATGGAGCGCAACACTGTCCAGACTTTTGAGCGTTAATTTGAACTTCACAGCCCCGTTGCTGGCAGAGTTCAGGTTGTTTATGACCAGTGCATTTCCAGAAACCTGAGTGTTGATCTTGGACATCATGCTGCTGTCAGCCTCAATCGTGAATGAATCTGTATCACCCTGCTGGATGATCAGGGTTCCAGGACCGTTCATGACAACCGATGTAACCCCCTGAACATTTGTCTGGTTTGCAGAGCCTGTGCTCTGATTTCCGGACTGATTGCCTTGATTCACGCATCCTGACGCTGCCACAACAAGACAGATCAGCACTCCCAAAATAACATAATAACTTTTCTTCAAGCAATAATCCCCTCCTCTTTTTTTACTTAATCCAAAGGATTAACCTAAAATTTCATTTTAATTTAATGCAGGGCATATGAGAACCATTTAAAGATAAATGACACCCAAACGCCGTTATTACTAATTATAATTAAGTAATAATTGAGTATATAATCCTTTCAGAACAAGAACAAATATAAAAGCTTAAATAGTAACCATGGAATTTAGATTTTCAGAGAAAAGATTTGGAAGGTTTTATTTTTTGATATTTTAAGAGATATTTTTTATTTTCTGAAATAAAATGTTAAATGGATGTAATAATGATTTTTTTTCATATGATTTGTTTATCCAGTTTCTGCTTTTTTCAAGGTTGCAATTTGTGCAGCCCTGTTTTTAAGTCCCAGTGCTATGAAGAACATTCCGATGGCCACAACTGCTATGAGTATGTATGCAGATGAGTAACCTGCAAATGTGCCGGCCTGTGATGCTATAACACCACCTACAAATGCCCCTCCAACAAGCTGCCCTGCACTGGCATTCAGGTTTATTATGGCCTGACCTGCAGCACGCTGGCTTGCAGGACTTTCAGCAAGCATTATGTAACGCAGGGGAGATCCAAGAACCGTGCTCAAACCAACCCCGGTGATAATTCCAGACACTATGAAAAGGTAGAAATTACCTGCAAACAAGGCGAACATGAGGAGTCCGACCACTATTAAAATGGAACCAACCACCATAACTGCCTTGTAACCGTAGCTGTCAAGAAGACGCCCCACAATTGGTGCAGCTACTCCAAGGGCAATGATGAGGGGCAGAACCATAAGGCTGGCCTGGGATGTTGAAAATGACAGTGCAATCACAGCGAAGGCTGGTAAAAATACAATTGCGGACTGGCAAAATCCGGTTCCAACTGCTATACCTGTTGCAAGTTTAACCTCCATTTTTGAGAGAAGATCCACTTGGATCACAGGGTCAAAGGCTTTATTCTCTATCTTCAAGAGTACAGGTAAGAGGATCACTGCCAGGATAAGGAAAGGAAGTACATTCATGGACATTAAACTTGATGTGAAGTGGCTGGTGTTGATCTGGTTCATTCCGTAGGCAAGGCTTGCAACGAGAACGGTAAGAACTGCAGCACCGTAGAGATCGAATTTTGGAACGTTTTCCTTGTGTGTTTCAGGCAGTACAATGAAGCTTGCAAGTATTATGGCTGCAGCTATTGGGATGTTGATGATGAAAAGCCACTGCCATCCGTATTTAAGGAGTACAGCTCCAAGAATTGGTCCCAGAACTCCTGAAATTCCCCAGACAGAACCGATTATTCCCAGGGCACTTCCACGTTTCTCTGGCGGGAAGGTGTCACCTATAAATGCACTTGCAACAGGGAATATTCCACCTGCACCGAAGCCCTGAACTGCACGCCCTATTATCACCATGCTGAAGGAACCTGAAGAAACAGTTATCACAGAGCCAACTGCAAAGAGGAGAACGTCAAGGACGTAAACCTTTCTTCTACCATAGTTATCGGACATCTTGGCCATGACTGGGGTTCCGATCATGAAAAACAGGAGGTAAATTGCGAATATCCAGGATACTGCCCTTGCATCCACTAGGAAGTAGTTCTGGATTGCAGGCAGTGCTGGACCTATGATCCCAATGTCCAGGGAACCCATGAACACACCTGCAAATAAGAGTGCCAGAATTCGGTTCCTGTCTTTGTTGTTCATGGATAAATTAATTGACAATGTTATTAAAGAAATCTTCTATTTTGTTTTTTGATTCTATTTCAGTTTTATAAGGAAAGAATTAACTGATTGACATTAATCCTAAAATAGTCTGATTTTAAATAAATGATAATTACATGATTAAAATTATTATTTCAATCCTAAGATAGTCTTATTATTATTTTCTATCTTTTTTGCACTTAATAACATTTAATTTTTTTATTTAATTTTTACCCAAAAATATTTATTACTATTTCAACATATATACTCCTAATAAATTTAATCATGCAAAAAATGAGATAAATTAAATGAAAAAAGTGGTTATAACAATCAATTTACAATATGTTGTAAAAATTATACTTAACATTACACTATGTCACTAATTTGTGAACAATAAACATTTATATACTCGAACTGATTATTATTATTTAGAAAATCATCGTTATGATTAACATGAGATTAAATCTTCTGGAATTCTTGTATGATTGTGGATTGGGGAAAAGAACAGTATGGGATTGGGATAATCGAAATTAATGGAAATGGTGATAAAATGGTTGAGGGAGTAATATATGAATTTACGGGAAATCCTTTTGTGGATGCGGGAATTTGGGCTTTAAGTAGATGGGTTGATAAAAAACCCGAAGAACTAAATGAAGATGACTTAAAAGGTATTATTGATGACATAATTTATGTTTATTTAAATAAAGCATGGTCTAAAAACTTATTTTCAGTTTTTCCGAACAACCCTCTTACTAATCCTGCCGTAAAAGATAAAAAAGAACGTTATTCAAAATTTTTAATGGAATTAATAGAAAAAATAGAGGTTTCAGAAGCATCCGGTGATTGTATATCTTGTGGTCGAAGAAATAGGGTTGAAAGATGGGGTAAAGATAAGATACCATTGACGGGTTCAAAGAAATTTGTAAATTATTTTTCTTATGCCACAGATGGTGCTGATTATTGTCCAGCATGTACATTTGCAGTCCAATTTGTTCCTATTGTGATGTATGCATGCGGAAACATGCTACTCCTTCATTCAAATTCTGAAAAAGTAATGAAATACTGGTCTAAAAGAACTGTTGAAAACGTGAAAAAACAGATTGTAGCAAGAGAATTTACAGGATGCTTCAACGAAGGGTATAAAAACCCTATCAATGCTCTTTTTCATGTAATTCAAGATGTAATTTTGCATTATAATGAAAGGTGGTATCTTGAAAAGCCTTCAATAGATTTTTATCATTTTACTAATTACAATCAGGGTCCTGATTTGAATATATATCATGTTCCAACTTCAGTTTTCACATTCTTGGCTTATATTCCTCAGCATGAAAAATATTTTGACTGGTTAAAGGTAGTGAGAAGAGGATACAGGTATGTAAATTGGGAAAAGATAAAAGAAGAAGGAGACTACAAAAACAACCCAAATCTTGTTTATAACAATCTTTTAAATGGAAAATCAATCATTGGATTTTTTATAGATAGAAAAAACAAGGAAGCGATAGGAGGATGGGATTTAATTAAAAATTATCTTTTAGAGGTGCGAAATATGGATGAAAAAAGGATAAACACAATAAAAAAAATTGGAGACGAACTTGCAGATTATATAGAAACCGCTGAGGATATTAAAACTCTGAAAAAGCTTGAAACAGCCAGTAATTACAAAAATTATCGTAACATACTAAGAATTGTTATTAAAAAGAGAATAGAAAACGGTATTGAAGATCCATTGTTCACATTTGATGATTACGTGAACTACCTTTTCCCTGAGGGTAGTTTAACATGGAGAGAAACTCAAGACTTGATTTTATTTAGAATATACGAAAAATTACAGTTTTGGATAATTCAACAGGGAAAACAAGATGAAATAGTAACATCATTGGAATTAGAAGAATCTCAAGAGGAGGAATAAAATGTCAAAAACAGTAGTTGGATTCATGTTGGTAGACGCACCACATTCAGCGTTAAATAATGCTGGTTCAGATGCAGGAGATAGAACAGATAACATTGTAAGGGTTAAATCGATCCGAAGGGGAAGGAAGGTTTATCCGTATGTTTCAGGACAAGCTTTGAGGTACTGGTGGAGGGACACTTTGGCTCAAAAATGTGGATGGAAATTATCTCCAATAGAACGTGAGAAAAAAATTGCTTTCACAAGTGCAAATCCCATTGAATATGACGATGATGATGTTTTTGGATACATGAGGGCTTTGAAAGCTAAAGAAGGAGGAACAGTAACAAGAATATCTCCTTTGAAAAACTCACCATTAATCTCAGTTATAGGACAAATCCCAACTCAAGATTTTGGTGTTATGGCTCGTCATGAAGGTAATCCTGTACCTTATGAGCATGAATTTTATTCAACAGTTCTTAAAGGAATATTCTCTATTGATCTTGATAGTTTAGGTGTATTTTATGCAACTGAGAAAACGGGTTACAAGAACATGCATCCAAAACTTGAGGAGATAGCTGAAGAACAGGGTTTATCCCATGAAGAAGAAACTAAAAAATGGGTAATGCCTGTGGATGTAAGAACAAAAAGAGCTCAAGATGTAATTAAAGTTCTTCCGAATTTACAGGGTGGAGCCAAATTAACTTCTCATCTAACGGATGTATCTCCAAAATTCATAGTCGTAGCTGCAATTGATGGCGGCAACCACATATTCATGAACATAGCAAAAGAAGAAGATGGAGAAGCCGTGATTGACATTGAAGCACTTAAAGAAGTTGTAACTGAATACAAGGATTCTATACTTACAGATGTTTACATAGGTCGTAGAAAAGGATTCATGGATGAGTTAGAAGAACCTCTTGAAAAATTAGCCGGAGAAAACGGTAAAATACACGTAGGAACAATCAAAGAAGCTGTTGATCAGTTTTCAAATAAAATTCCCGAGCTGATGAAAGAATGAAAGCATTAAGAGTTCTGATTAAAGGTTGGGTAACATCTTTCAGGTACCCGGCCTTTATCAGTGGTTTCCAACCAACTCTGCCAGTTCCACCATTGAGCACAATATATGGATTGATATCTGCTGCTAAAGGAGAACTTGTTACTCCAGAAGACCTTTCAGTTGGATACATCTTTAAACACAATGGAAAGGCAGTGGATCTTGAAACGATTTATGAATTATCTGGATTGAAAGGCAAATCAAACGTTATAAAAAGGGAGTTTTTAGTGGATCCTGAGATCTACCTTTATTTAGATGATCTAGATTACAAAAAATATTTTGAACACCCCTATTACCCAATGTTACTGGGGCGTTCAACAGATCTTGTGAATATCACTGAAATTAAAGAAGTAGAACTTGAAGAGAAAAGCAATGTAAAAATTGGAAAAACCATTTTACCATTTGGTTTAAATGGTGCTTATGGAACCATTCAGGCATTGCCAAGTCATTTTACAGATACAATACCAAGAAAAGCAACAGGTACAAAGCCTTTCATATTGATGGATCAATTTTTTGAATATTCAGATGAATGTCCCTATGATGAAGAAATGGATTGGGGAGTTTGGTTCCATAAATAGGTGTTTAAAATGAGTTTATTGGCGAAACCAGATGAAACTTTACTTGAACATACAGAAAACACTTTAAAAGTTTTTAAAAGTATTAAAGAATCTTACAGTAATGTTCATGAGTTGTGTGGTGTTGATGATTTTTGGGAACACCTTTTTTATTCTTTGTTTCTGCATGATTTTGGAAAGGGTGCTACTGGATTTCAGGAAATGCTCCAAAGTGGAAGTCAAAGTGCTCCTTGGAAGTACAGGCATGAAATTCTTTCTGCAGGATTTATATCCACACTAAATTATGATAAAATTTACAAAGATGCCATTGGCCTTGCAGTAATAACCCATCACAAAGATATAAACAAACTCCGTGAACGTTACAATACATTTTCAAGTCCCCCAGGAAAAGATTTATATCAAAAAAAGTTATCAGAGTTAGAATCTAATTTTGATGAGGTTTCCTCTTATTTTGATAATGTACCTAATTGGAGCACCCAATATCTTGGATATGAATTGAAAAATTTTCTTAAACCATCTTCTATTGATGATCTGTGGGATGTTTACAAAGAATCTGTTCATCCTTACTTTTTTAATTGGGAAGATGAAGAGTACACTATCCTTCATGGACAATATGGAATCTTTTTAAAGGGTTTTGTGAATGCATGTGATCATTTGGCCTCTGGTTCAAAGTATGAAATTTTAAAGGGTATCAAAGACATGAGAAGTGTATATAATTTTCCCGAGCTTCGAAAGATGCAGGAAGAATCTTCAAATGTTAAAGGAAGTGCATTTTTAACTTCTCCAACTGGAAGTGGTAAAACAGAAGCATCTCTTTTATGGACAGATAACAACCAGAATTTAACAAAATCTAAACGAGTCTTTTATTTGCTCCCATACACAGCCAGTATAAATGCAATGTATCAGAGACTTCAAAATGACTTCGGAAATAAAGATTTGGTTGGTTTATTACATGGTAAATCATCTTATTTTCTTTATAAAGAGTTATCTGGTGATGTTACTGCTTATGATTCAATAAAAAGTAATATTAGGGATATTAAAGGATTGAATAAAAAAATTTACAGGCCCTATAAAGTTTTAACTCCCTTCCAGATATTGAAGGCATTTTTTGGTGCTAAAGGATTTGAAATGCAGCTTTCAGAGATGACGAACGGCCTTTTTATCCTTGATGAGATTCATGCCTATGATGCACACACGACATCATTGATACTGGAGATCCTGAAAATTCTGAAGAATAATTACAACGCAGATCTCTTTGTAATGTCAGCTACACTTCCTTCATTCATTAAAAACCTTTTTAAGGAACATTTAGACATTTCAACAGATATAAAAATGGAAAAAGAGGAACTTCATAAGTTTACAAGACATGAAGTTGATGTGATAGACGGAAACATAATGGACAACATTGATCTGATCTTGGAAGATTTAGAAAATGGTAAAAAGGTTTTAATTGTTTGTAACACTGTTTTAAGGGCACAAGAAGTTTTTGAAGAATTAGAAAATGAAACAGGAAATAGTGCTTTGCTTCACAGCAGATTCATGCTACGAGATCGAGAAAAAATTGAAAAATCTTTAGATAATTTGGATTTACTTGTGGGTACGCAGGCCATTGAAGTATCTCTAGATATAGATTATGATGCTTTATATTCAGAACCAGCACCTATTGATGCGTTGATTCAAAGGTTTGGAAGGGTGAACAGGAAAAGACGAAAAAACATAGCTCCAGTAAATGTATTTTCTGAGGGTTCAGAAAGTGATAAATACATATATAATCCAGAAATCGTTGAAAAAACAGTACAAAGCCTGCGAAACGTTGGAATTTTAGATGAAGATCTTATCCAGAGTTTAGTTGATGATATTTACGGTGATGGATATGTTGGAAAGGATAAAGAAGAATTTGAAATGGTTCAAAGGAATTTTGAATCATTCAATAAAGGCATAGTTCCCTTCATAAATGATAGAGAAAAGGAAATGAATTTTTATTCATTATTCCAATCTTATGAAGTTGTTCCCATCAAATACAAACTGAACTATCTCCAAGAATTAAAAGAAAAAAGATACTTTGAAGCAATGAGTTATATCCTTTCAATCAGTGTTGGTCAGTTTAAAAAGCTTGAAAACGAATCTAACGTGGAATTTGATAAAGAAACATATTTTGTAAATATGGTCTATGATGAGAAGCTTGGATTAAGATTAGATCGAGAAGAAAGTTCATTTTTGTAATATAATTGGTGAAAACTATGCGTTTAAAAATAAGTTTGGCATATGGAAACAGTGAATACAAAATTCCTTACAATTACAATTATCAACTTTCTTCACTAATTTACAGGAAGATAGCAGATCTTGATCTTGCCACAGAACTTCATGTTTCTTCTGATTTCAAGTTTTTCACGTTTTCTCAATTTTACATTCCTAGAAGACGAATAACTCAAAAGGGTATCATTTCTCAAGATGGAAAAATGTACTTTTATATTTCTTCCCCAAACGACTATCTTATCCAAAGTATGGTAGAATCATATTTGGAAGATCTTGAGGTGACATTCCGGGGTGACAGACTGAAAGTTCAAGATGTTGAACTTCTGAAGAAACCTGAGTTTAGTGGGAGTGTTGAGTTTAGGACTATGTCCCCTGTTATGGCGAGGATAAAACGAGATGATAAAGTATGGGATCTTAACCCTGGAGACCTTCAATTCTACACAGCCCTCCAAAAGAATCTTCTGAACAAGTACAGAAGATTTCACGGCAGTTATAATGGTGATGAGTACTTGAAAATTGTTCCAGACATGGGATCCGTGAAACGCAAACGAATAACAATCAAAAAAGATGGTCTGGAAACCTATCACCGGGCTTATCAGATGCGTTTCATGGCTGAAGGAGATCCAAGACTTTTGGATTTCATGTATGATTGTGGACTTGGGGAAAAAAACAGTATGGGATTTGGAATGGTAAATTTAAGTAGAAGTTTACCGAGAGATGGTTAAAATGATATACAAAACTGAACTCTCAAACGATTTCCAGACAATTATCCCTCCAGAAATCAGAAATAAGTTCAAAATAAGTCCTGGAGACCAGATAGAATGGATAATCTCAAACAATGGAGTGAAGCTGAAATTTAGAAAAAAGGTTTCAATTGATGAAGTATTTGGAATCATTGACTCTGAAAGTGATGCAGTTGAACTTAAAAGGAAGGTTCAGAGGGGAGATAAATTTTGATCCTCTGGCCTATAAGTCTTTAAAAAGAGGAAAGTTAAATGCTCTCAAACTCCGAAAAACACCTCCAGGTTCGAGGTACCGAGATAAACTACTACTTCATCTGCAAGACCAAGCTGTGGCTTTTCTCCCACAACATCCAGATGGAGCAGGAATCTGAATCAGTTTCAATGGGCAAACAGCTCCACAAAAAGAGCTACGGCCGTGAGAAGAAGGACTTCACCATTGACAACCTCATCAGCGTTGATTTTATAAGGCGAGGTGAAACCCTTGAACTCCACGAGGTTAAAAAGAGCAGTAAAATGGAGGACGCCCACCGCTACCAGCTCCTTTACTACATGTACTACTTGAAGAAGGAGAAGGGAATTCAGAACATCATAGGATTCATAGACTACCCCAAGCTGAGAAAAAAGGAAAAGGTGGAACTCACAGAATCTGAAGAGAAATCTTTAGAGGGCATAATTGAAGGTATTGGTCAAATAGTTCATGGAACCATTTCGAAACCTGAAAAAAAGAAAATATGCCGTAAATGTGCCTACTACGAGTTCTGTTGGGTTTAAACTTTGTTCTAAAATATGAACATATGTTCTGGAAACTGAACATTTAAAAAAAATGGTTTGATGAAGATTTTCAAGTTGTGATCTACATGAAAAAGAACTACTACCTTATGTCGGATGGATTGCTTAAAAGAAAGGAAAACACACTGTATTTTGTGAACAAAGATGGTAAAAAGCCCATACCCATAAACAAGATCTACTCCATCTATGCCTACGGCTCTCTTACCTTCTCCTCCCAGTCAGTGCACCTCCTGGCAAAGGAGGGCATTCCAATACACTTCTTCAACTACTACGGATTCTATGACGGCAGCTTCTACCCTAGGGAAACCCTGCTTTCAGGGGATCTGCTCGTGAAGCAGGTTGAACACTACCTCAACCCGGGAAAGAGGTTGTGGATTGCTAAAAAGTTCATTGAAGGTGCTGCAGGTAACATGGAAAAGGTTCTTGGTTACTACCATGTTCAAAATGGTATAGGGAAAACAGTGAAGGATTTAACGTTATCATCCAACGTTACTGAGGCAATGAACGTTGAGGCACGTATGCGTTCAGAGTACTACTCTAAAATGGATGAAATACTTCCTGACGGATTTAAAATGGAGGGAAGAAGCAGAAGGCCTCCTGAGAACATGGTGAATGCCCTTATAAGTTTTGGAAACTCAATGGTTTATTCAACCGTTATCTCTGAGATATACAACACTCAACTCAACCCAACAATTTCCTACCTCCACGAACCCTTTGAACGGCGCTACTCCCTGGCACTGGATCTGAGCGAGATGTTCAAGCCGATACTGGTTGACAGGCTCATATTTTACATGGTCAACAAGAGGATGCTAACCGAGGATGACTTCGAACAGAAAGTGGACTACTGCATACTGAACGACGGTGGAAGGAAGAAGTTCATAAAAGAGTACGATGAAAGGCTTAAAAAAACCATAAAACACAGGGAACTCAACCGTAAAGTTTCTTACAGGCGTTTGATCAGGTTGGAAGCTTACAAACTAATCAAGCACATCCTTGGCACGCAGGAGTACAAACCCTTTGTGATGTGGTGGTGATCAAATGTACGTTATAATAGTCTACGACATCAACGTTGACAGGGTTAACAAGGTCAAATCATTCCTCAGAACGCATCTGCACTGGATTCAGAACTCTGTATTTGAGGGAGAGGTTACAAAAAGTGAATTTGAAGAGATAAAAGATGGTCTAAAGGATATTATAAATAAAGATGAGGATTCTGTGATACTCTACACCATGCGGAGCGAAAAAGCACTTAAAAGAAAGGTTCTTGGTGTTGAAAAGGCCCCTATTGGTGGAATACTTTAATTTTTTATTTTTTTAATTTATTTACTATTAATACGTTCGTTTTTCAGGATTTGACTAAATTTTGATGGATCGTTCATGCCACCATCCTTAATATTATTTTATATAGTTTTTATATTACTGAAGCTTGGATCCTCATGTTTCAAGTTTTTTGAATCTTATAGATGTTCTACCATAACAATATTGTCCTAAAATATCTTAAATCATTGCACATCTCTTATTTTTTTAAAAAAATCTCCCATGAATTGATGTTGATCCATATAAAAGAAATTGAAAATTGGGGATGGATAATTTTAAGTGTGATATTGGCCAAAGTATAGGCTGTATCAGGGGAAATAGGCGAAATTTCGGGCCTGCTAAAATCAGACTATTTTAGGATTGAAAGAGGTACAGGAAGCACAGCATTCAACCACTTCTTTTTCGCTAAAATCAGACTATTTTAGGATTGAAAGTAAAAGGAGGGGACAGATTTGTGGACCTCATGAGGGTGCTAAAATCAGACTATTTTAGGATTGAAAGAAGGTTATGAAGAAGTTGAACCTGAAGTTGAATCAGCTAAAATCAGACTATTTTAGGATTGAAAGTTTTACTACTTTTTAATGTTACGGTTGCAATTGTTGGCTAAAATCAGACTATTTTAGGATTGAAAGATATTCCTTGATTACTTGCAATTTACACAGCTGCATGCTAAAATCAGACTATTTTAGGATTGAAAGTAAGTTATTACCTCCAAAAAAATGATTAATTAGGAATTGCTAAAATCAGACTATTTTAGGATTGAAAGCGTGGTATGAAGTTCTTTACAACATTCTCAATGGTAAGCTAAAATCAGACTATTTTAGGATTGAAAGTCCCTGGAGCATACACACCTATACAGAACGGTGCATGCTAAAATCAGACTATTTTAGGATTGAAAGAATGATTCTATATCATTCCCTTTAAAAGATACCTATGCTAAAATCAGACTATTTTAGGATTGAAAGCAGATCAAAGCGGCTAATGATATTATTGAGTACTTCGCTAAAATCAGACTATTTTAGGATTGAAAGTCGGTTTCACCTCCTGCTTTAAAAAAATTGAAATTAGCTAAAATCAGACTATTTTAGGATTGAAAGTTGTAAGATTAAATGATGCCTTGGCTTCCCTGGCCCGCTAAAATCAGACTATTTTAGGATTGAAAGGGGGGAACTTATGGAGGGTATTATCCAGGGATGGAAGCTAAAATCAGACTATTTTAGGATTGAAAGTAAAAAATCGTGTAATTCCAATAACTTCTGATTCATGCTAAAATCAGACTATTTTAGGATTGAAAGTCAGGTTTCAGGGTGACAAGTTTTGCAGATTTTCCAGCTAAAATCAGACTATTTTAGGATTGAAAGTTTGACCATACTGCTGAAGAGGCTAAGGTTGTTGTAGCTAAAATCAGACTATTTTAGGATTGAAAGGTCATCAACATGAAAGTTGTTGATCATGATGCTGAAGCTAAAATCAGACTATTTTAGGATTGAAAGACTAACAGAGAATGGTGGACAAGTCTATGCAGATGAGCTAAAATCAGACTATTTTAGGATTGAAAGTTTTACATGAAGTACAACATGCAATCTTCTTTGCAAGCTAAAATCAGACTATTTTAGGATTGAAAGGATATATTGTGATTCAGGAAGTTCTTTGATCACATTGCTAAAATCAGACTATTTTAGGATTGAAAGATCTTCAGGAAGGCTCGGTTCTTCAAAGCAGATTCCGCTAAAATCAGACTATTTTAGGATTGAAAGATGGTAGGATTATGGGTCTGCGATCCCACCAGAATTTGCTAAAATCAGACTATTTTAGGATTGAAAGTCTCTCCTACTAAAGTTTCATTCCCCTCAACATCCAAGCTAAAATCAGACTATTTTAGGATTGAAAGGGATCACTTTTTTTTAATGGAGGATTTATTATGGCAAGCTAAAATCAGACTATTTTAGGATTGAAAGTAGTTACACCTGTTTTATGCTTATGTGCTGATCTGGGCTAAAATCAGACTATTTTAGGATTGAAAGTTTCTTTCTTCTCGAGTTCGTATTTATTCAGATACAAGCTAAAATCAGACTATTTTAGGATTGAAAGAAATCCAATGGGTACTGTAATGGAGCCACAGTTATAGCTAAAATCAGACTATTTTAGGATTGAAAGTCCTCCTAACATTCAACACATGCCTCAAGCTTGTTTGCTAAAATCAGACTATTTTAGGATTGAAAGTTACTCTCAGCATTTCTCAAACTCGACGAGGTTACCGGCTAAAATCAGACTATTTTAGGATTGAAAGATTGAAGGGTTTTGCTGTTGAGAGTGTGATTGTGGGGCTAAAATCAGACTATTTTAGGATTGAAAGTGTTTTATCAGTAGAATCAACTCTTACTTTTATATAGCTAAAATCAGACTATTTTAGGATTGAAAGTTCTGCCCTGTAAACGGTGGATGTTACGGTGTCACAGCTAAAATCAGACTATTTTAGGATTGAAAGATACCTGTACTGGCTCCAAGGGATGCTCCGATTATGGCTAAAATCAGACTATTTTAGGATTGAAAGACATTCAGTTATGAGGCATTTACACAGAAGGATTTACGCTAAAATCAGACTATTTTAGGATTGAAAGGTCATCAACATGAAAGTTGTTGATCATGATGCTGAAGCTAAAATCAGACTATTTTAGGATTGAAAGACACCAAAGCAAGCTTTGACCCTGGAATCAATGATGGCTAAAATCAGACTATTTTAGGATTGAAAGACAAAACAGCATACGACAAAGAGGAAGACGCAGCAAGCTAAAATCAGACTATTTTAGGATTGAAAGTTGTTTTTCAGAACTAACATTGATGGGCTGTAATCTGCTAAAATCAGACTATTTTAGGATTGAAAGACTTAAAGCACAAGATAATTTAAGGGGTGGGGATAAGCTAAAATCAGACTATTTTAGGATTGAAAGATAAAACCCGAACCCCCTATAAAAGAAGAAAAAGGAGGCTAAAATCAGACTATTTTAGGATTGAAAGGAATTAGACAGTTTTGCACAATGGTTAATGGAGCTAGCTAAAATCAGACTATTTTAGGATTGAAAGATAGATGCTTTAGGAAGCTCTGAAAGAGTACATCTGGCTAAAATCAGACTATTTTAGGATTGAAAGGAAAATATACCAAAGTTAAATTAAGCGAAACACACAGCTAAAATCAGACTATTTTAGGATTGAAAGCAACTGGAGTATTAACCTTGTAGGTGGAACAATGTGCTAAAATCAGACTATTTTAGGATTGAAAGCAGGATCCCCATCCATGAACTCATCAAGAACAACCTGCTAAAATCAGACTATTTTAGGATTGAAAGATGAAAAATATAGTTAGCAATGTAAATATACTTTTTGGCTAAAATCAGACTATTTTAGGATTGAAAGTATTTTCCTTGGCTGTTTGTATCATTTTTGGTTATTGCTAAAATCAGACTATTTTAGGATTGAAAGGGAAAATCAGTCAAGATAATCTTTATTCTCATCATGCTAAAATCAGACTATTTTAGGATTGAAAGCTGTTTTATAAAATAATTAAAAAAAAAATAAAGGTTTGCTAAAATCAGACTATTTTAGGATTGAAAGATAGGAGATATAACCTATAAAGCCGCAATTGAAGAGGGCTAAAATCAGACTATTTTAGGATTGAAAGAATGATATAATATTTGAATTTGATGTTGTTTCAGCAGCTAAAATCAGACTATTTTAGGATTGAAAGTGGCCTAATGTTTCATCTGGTGTTAGTGGTGCAGTTGCTAAAATCAGACTATTTTAGGATTGAAAGTTATTAATAATTTCAATTTTCTCAATAGTTATAGGAAGCTAAAATCAGACTATTTTAGGATTGAAAGCAAGTTGGTGAAATCATAGTAACCATCATGGCAAAAGCTAAAATCAGACTATTTTAGGATTGAAAGTAAAAACACGGATAGATGCCATCAAAGAAACCATTGGCTAAAATCAGACTATTTTAGGATTGAAAGAGCATCTTCTTTACAATACTGTAAGGTACACCTTTGGCTAAAATCAGACTATTTTAGGATTGAAAGTGATTTATGACACATGCATCATTTATTGTGATTTTGCTAAAATCAGACTATTTTAGGATTGAAAGTGAGTTTCTTTTTCCTTATCATACCCTCGATCATCAGCTAAAATCAGACTATTTTAGGATTGAAAGAACATGGCAGTGTCTATTCCATGAACGCAAAGCGGGCTAAAATCAGACTATTTTAGGATTGAAAGGAGTGTAAGAATCAAAGATGAAAAAACATTGTCTGAGCTAAAATCAGACTATTTTAGGATTGAAAGTCTTATTAGCACGACATTTAATAGCAACCTTACTCCTGCTAAAATCAGACTATTTTAGGATTGAAAGAAATAATGAGAGAATCTGATATTATAACAATCAAAGGCTAAAATCAGACTATTTTAGGATTGAAAGGTTCTTTATAATCATATTCCAAATAACCAGGAAACTGCTAAAATCAGACTATTTTAGGATTGAAAGAAGATAAAGTTTGAAAAAGGAGATTTAGGTCTTGAAAGCTAAAATCAGACTATTTTAGGATTGAAAGATCCCCGGGTCCATCCAAATCCTAGCAATCATCAACGCTAAAATCAGACTATTTTAGGATTGAAAGAAAACCACGTACTGGGTTTGGATCCACATGATGAATTGCTAAAATCAGACTATTTTAGGATTGAAACTGGAAAAGTAACAAAAGATGTTTCCGATTTCTTAGAGCTAAAATCAGACTATTTTAGGATTGAAAGAGATAAGGATCCGTACAAATAAAAGGGAGTGGAACCGCTAAAATCAGACTATTTTAGGATTGAAAGGGACACATCACCTCTATTAATTCTGGATCGTAAATTGCTAAAATCAGACTATTTTAGGATTGAAAGTGTTTTTAATTCAGTCTTATTTAAAAAAAAATAATAGCTAAAATCAGACTATTTTAGGATTGAAAGTTACCATAATTAATTGAATGCTCCCCCATACTTTCAGCTAAAATCAGACTATTTTAGGATTGAAAGAACACTTATTAAAATAATGAATAATTTTTATTTAGAGCTAAAATCAGACTATTTTAGGATTGAAAGGGTAATGTATCTGTAATTGGATTCTTTGGTATCAAAGCTAAAATCAGACTATTTTAGGATTGAAAGAGGGTTAATATGACCAAAGTAGACCCATTTGGTGATGGCTAAAATCAGACTATTTTAGGATTGAAACATTGTTTGAAGGGTTTGTTTTCCAGCCACTCCATCAGCTAAAATCAGACTATTTTAGGATTGAAACTTTAGAACTGATTACTTTGAGGATTTAAAGTTGGAGGCTAAAATCAGACTATTTTAGGATTGAAACCTACATTCGCAGTGCAAACCACAAGCCCCGCCGCCGGCTAAAATCAGACTATTTTAGGATTGAAACTCCAGTATCAATCTCATGATTACTAGAAGCAGCAGCGCTAAAATCAGACTATTTTAGGATTGAAACCACCAAGGGTTGTTGCTGCCATCTTCACAGCATCAGGGCTAAAATCAGACTATTTTAGGATTGAAACTCTTATCTTAAACAAAGAGTGGGGAGAATTGAAAGGCTAAAATCAGACTATTTTAGGATTGAAACATACCTCATTATTTAATGTGGGGAGGGAGTTTTATGCTAAAATCAGACTATTTTAGGATTGAAACGGAACTGTCCTTATCGTGGTACGATTGAGATGGGTGGCTAAAATCAGACTATTTTAGGATTGAAACTTCTGAAAGGCTTTTTTGTCTGCATTAATCACAACATGCTAAAATCAGACTATTTTAGGATTATAACTTAAAAAAATTACTTATAATGTTTTCCAAAAATAATGAAACGAAATGGGTTGTATTCAGTTATACGGGGATATTTAAAGAATTAATTTTTTGTTTTAACTGTTTTGCCCGCTCTGTGTGAATGTGTTAATCCTATTTTCTTTATTGTACACACTGTGGATTGTGATTGGCACCTAAACAGTTATTTTTTAGAATAAACTTCTTATGAATTTATTTTTAAGACAATATTTTGTTTTAGATTTATTTATTGAGTTTAAAAGTTAAATAAAGTTTAATATTATTTTAGAACTCTTTTCCATCTCATATATTTTTCAGGTTTACAATTTGTTCTTTTACATTTTCACAACTTATTAAAAAAACTTGAAGTTTTTTGTGATTAATGTAACAAAAAGATAAAGGTTTTTATAATAGAAATGTGAAGAATAATAATTTTCTTAGAAACGAATAGGAGGTGAAATAAGATGGAATTTAAGGGAATTATCATGTTATGTATTACATTTCTTGGTTTTTTTGCGTGTTTAAGTGGTGTCAGTGCAGCTGATGTTAGCATAGATAACAACACCTGGACCATAAGTGAAATCCAGAATTATTTCAATGGAAATACAGTTCATGGTTTAACCATATCCAATGGGGATAATGTGATTTTCCAAGCAGGTGATTACCTTAATTTAGCATTATCTGTGAAAAATAGTGTTAATATCCTTGCTAATGGTGCTGTAAACTTCATTGGAAAGGGAGCAGCCATTGGTATTACTGTCTCTAATGCCAACAACGTGAACATAACTGGACTGAGCGTAAGCAACTACACATACGGCATATATTTAAGTAAGTCTAACAACACGGATATCATTAATAACACCGCTAATAATAACCGTAAAAATGGAATAACACTTGATGCGGCCTCCAATACAGATATTATTAACAACACTATGTACAACAACACCAATCGGGGAATCTACCTATCCTCTGCCCGTAACTCTTTCGTCTCCAATAACACAATCTGCAACAGTTTGACTAATAATGGGGGTATTATCTTGGCTACTTCCATTAATTCCTACATAGTTAACAACACCCTAAATCACAATGTAGATGGAATCTACGTGTATGCAAACTCAGTTAACACGACTTTAATCAACAACGTGGTGAGTAACGATACCAGCAATGGAATAGTGCTGGGAGACTACAGTACTTCGGCAGTTAACAACATGTTGATCAACAACACCGTGATCAACAACAATGTTTACGGGATTCGCTTAATGAATACAGTTAATTCCACAATATCAGAGAATAACGTGTTTAACAATACCGCCGGAATTGGTTTGGCATACAATGCAATTAATTCCAATATAACAGAGAATAACGTGTCCAACAATAGAGGTGATGGAATTGGTGTATCAACATCCTCTAATACGAATATACAGGGTAATACAGTTAACAACAACAAAAGATCTGGGATCACGTTATCAAGTTCACGTAATTCCACTGTAGGAGACAACCTTGTTTCTAACAACAGTCAAAACGGGATAATCATAACGGGTACTGGAAATTCAACTGTAAAAAATAATACAGTTTCTAACAACACATTATCTGGAGTTAGATTAGGTAATTCCGGTAATTCCGTGACTGATAACTCTGTGACCGGTAACGGTGTTGGTGTTTCAATTTACGCAACTAACAACACCCTAAATAACAACAACATTGCAAACAATGGTGCTGGTGTTTTAATTGGTTATAACAACGCAGTTATTGTTCTGGGAGAGAATAACATATCAAATAACCTGTACGGACTCACTATCACAGGAAACAATGACAGATTGAGCAATTTTGGCATTGAAAACAATACCAATGGTATCCTTCTTAATGGTATCAAAAACATCCTGAACAATGTGACCAGCAGTAACAACACCAATGCAGGTTTAATATTTAATTCAACATCCTCAGGTAACATTTTCACTAATGGTTCAGTAACAAACAATGGTATGGGCATTACTGTGAATGGTCAGAACAACTCTGTTTTGAGCTCCACAATCCTAAAAAACACAGGATACGGTTTCACAGTAAATGGATCCAGCAACACCTTAAACTACAACAGGATATACCAGAATAACATGGGGTTGAACAACACAGGCAGCAACACCAATGCTAATTTGAACTGGTGGGGAATTAACAACGCACCAACACAAGTTACGAGCTCCGGCACAAATCTAAACATGAGCTGCTGGTACGTTCTACAGTTATCCTCCAACAACTACAACACAACTTTTAACACCACACAAACATTCAATCCAGGAGACTCTGTAACTTTAGGCTATTCATTAGAAACTAATATTCCAGTGACAAGTTACAGAGAATTGTTACCCTACTTTGAAGTTGCAGTAACAAAACCAGATGGAGGTACCGTTACAGGGGACATAAGAAACACAACAGTTAATTACACAATCACTGCCAAAAAGGGTACTACTTACTCAATTCAATCTACAGCTGACAAAGAGAACATTAAACTATCAATCAATACACCAGCTTCTGATTTAGCTGTCAATAAAACAGTGACGAATAAAAAACCTAACCTGAATGATAAAATTGTTTACACAATTACAGTGACAAATAATGGTCCAGATAATGCAACCGAGGTCTTTTTGAAGGATTTACTTCCAAAGGGAATTAAATTTATCTCTGCTGATGGGAAATACAATTCCACAACAGGAATATGGGCTATTGGAGATTTAAGAAGTGGTGAAACTGTCGTATTAAACATCATTGCACAGGTGATTCAGTCCAATGTGAACATACAAAACATTGCATCAGTGCACCAGGCAAACTACGACCCGAACAGTACCAATGACCAGTCAAGCATCACCATAAACGTTGGAAAAGATTCTGATCCAACAAGTGGAGGACGTGCAGGTAACGAAGATGGGGTAGTCAATGTAAATGCTGTTGCAATGAAAAACACGGGTGTGCCAATTGCAGTACTGGTACTAGGTATCTTAACAGTATTTGGCGGACTGTTACAAAGAAGGAAATAAACCTCCCTTCTTACTATTTTTTTATGAAAATATTTAATTTTAAAGGGGCTTTACAGAAAAATAGTAAAGATTCACATCTTAAGTTGAGATTACAATGGGCATCGACTTTGTTTATTTTACAACTCGCTCGTGATTTAAAGAGCCACCCTCTGGAAAATTTAGATATATAACTTAAATAGAGGAGCTGAGGAAACGTAGATTGTTCAAGTGGGTGTGTCTGGTATTTTTAGGATTACTTTTACAATCTTACGTTTCCCCAAAAAATGGTAAGATACAAATAGCATACGAAAAATTATTTGTACCACAGTACTAATCATGCATGTCGTACCTTATAAAAGTTTCTACAAAAAAAATCGGTTTTACCATGTGGACTTGACACCTGTGGTAACAGGTTAATTTTTTGAAAACATGTTTTACCAAAATAGGAAGCCCCATATTTTCGGGATAAATCTGCATCGAGGGCTGCAGTAAAAATGGATAAATTATTAACCATGTGTTCCAATGAATAATTTAGATACAAACAATCTTTTGGGATATGCTTCATTTTTTTGGGGCACCTCACATTATATTGTTAGGGGAGTGTTACATTGGACTTAAGCAAATATAAGAAAAGAACAGCTACCAAAAAGGCTTACAGAAAATTTAGACGGGGCAAATATGAAGAATCTCTGGAAGTTTACAACAACATTTTAGAAAATTATCCAGAACATACCAACGCCTGGTTCGGTAAAGCAATGGTTTTAGAAGCAATGGGAAAACTTGAAAATGCTTTAGAATTTTATGATAAAACGTTAGAACTGGATCCAGGGTACTTCGGTGCCTGGTACAATAGGGGAAACACTCTTATCAAGCTTGAAAGGTTTTCTGAGGCTTTGGATAGTTATGATGAGGCTTTGAAGTTGGATCCTGAGTACTTTGGTGCCTGGTACAATAGGGGAAACACTCTTATCAAGCTTGAAAGGTTTTCTGAGGCTTTGGATAGTTATGATGAGGCTTTGAAGCTGGAACCAAAGAATGTTGAAGTACTGTACAATAGGGGGTACGCCCTGGCGTATTTGGAGAGGTTTTCTGAGGCTTTGGATAGTTATGATGAGGTTTTAAAGAGGGATTCAAAGTATTTTGATGCATGGTACAATAGGGGGTACACTTTGGCGTATTTGGAGAGGTTTTCTGAGGCTTTGGATAGTTATGATGAGGCTTTGAAGCTGAATCCAAAGAATGCTGAACTATGGTACAATAAAGCTAAAACCTTTGAAAAACTTGATAAACCTCAGGAAGCCATAGAAAGTTATGATGAAGCCTTAAGAATAAACTTAAACTACGTTGATGCATGGTACAGTAGGGGCATGGTCATGGTAAAATTAGGTAAAAATGAAGAAGCATTGGAATGTTTTGATAAATCCTTAGAGTTGAATCCTGATTTTGAACCAGCTTTAAAAGCTAAAAAAGCTATTTCAGATGCTGAAGTATAACTCTTTTTTTGATCTTTTTTTTTAGAGGTTCTGAGAACCATCAACAGTTAAAGCTGACTGAATATGAGTTTTTCAGTACCTAAGGATCTTTAGGATAGAATTGACTATTATTGATGTTTTTGGTGGTGCTAAAGTAGACTGAAACAGGATGCTGGCACATGATCCTTCAGCTTTTGATCCAAAATTTGAACCTCAAACTAGTAGTACCATGAAAAACATATCATTTAAAAGGATGATAAACCTTATAAATACATTACAAGAATAAAGAAATATCTTAAAATCAGATAGGCCTTCAATTAGTTAATATTTATCCAAAAAAAGATGTTAAAAGTGATTTTTAATGAACTACTACCACGATGAAAAAATGGAGAAGCTCTTCCAGGTTCTGGAACAGCCAAAATCTCTTGAGGACATAGATCTTTCAGAGTCCTTTATAAAAAATCTTATTCTCAAGATCATCTCAAGCTACGGAAACATAAAGGTCAATCAGATCCATGAAATAACAGGTCTCCATGTTGATATCCTCGAGGAATGCCTGAGGGCAATGGAAAAACAGGATCTATGTGCTCAAACAGGTGGAAGTTTCCTTTTCCCAAGTGTTGAATACACCATAAAGAAGCAGGGACATGAAAAGGCCAAAAAATTGATGCAGGAAAACCCCTACATAGGTACGGCTCCTGTGACCTACGAGGAGTACTTCAAGATAATGGAGGTCCAGCTCAAGGGCAGGTTCCCAATCCACATCCCTGAATACGTGATTGAAGATGCTCTCAAGGATGTTGTTGGTGTTGAAGGTGCTAAAAAAACCCTTGTTGAAGCTGCAATTGGTGGAAAAGGATTTTTCATATACGGACCTCCAGGAACAGGTAAAACCTTCCTCACAAGTAAGATGTCGGATCTTCTACCCCCACTTCTAATTCCAAAGTACATAGAATTCAGCGGTGATGTTATACAACTTTATGACCCTGATTTTCACAAATCACGTGAGGAACAGCCAGAAGATCCACGGTGGGTTAAGGTCTACGCACCCTTTGTTTTCACAGGTTCCGAGCTTTCAACTGAGAAACTCGAAACTAACTTCAACCCGAACAAGGGAGTTTACGAAACCTCCCCAATCATAAAGGCCAATGGTGGAGTTTTACTTCTCGACGACCTTGGAAGACAGAAGGAAGATCACAACGCCCTTTTAAACAGGCTCATTGTGCCTCTGGAGAACAAGAAGGATGTTGTGTATATCAAGGGTGCTCCTGTTATTGTTCAAACCCACTTCATACCCTCATTTTCAACCAACCTTGAAATAACCATAGTTGATGAGGCCCACCTCAGACGTGCACCATTGAACATTCTCCTTGATCCACCAAGCCCCGATGAGATCGTGACTGTTTTCAAGAAGAACCTGGATGCAATGCATGAAGACTACGATGAGGATGTGCTTGAGAGGTTCAGGAGTGTCTATATCCCCATGATCTACGGTGGAGAACAGCTCAAACCAACCTTTGCACATGCAAGGGATGTTGCTCAGATAGCACAGGCCGTGCGTATAAGGCGTGGAGAGGAGAGGATAACAAAGGAAATACTTGAAGAAGCTTTAAACGGCCATATTTTGGTCTCGCTCCAAAGGAAGTACACCCCTGAACTCTTCGAGAGGATCATAAAACAGAAACATTGAAAAGGATTATGTGGAGGAATAATGCCTTAAAAATTCTTTAAAAAGGTTTTAAATCCTTCAAATAATTTTTCATCAAGGTCCCTTCATGAATTTTTTTTGTATGGGGCCTTTGGAATATTTTATAAGCAATGGAAATGTTTTTATCTAAAGCCTTTATAATATAAGAGAGGATGAAATTTTTTAGATCCAAAGATCATTTCACATAAGGGAAGATTTTATAGAGATTTATAAAGGAGATTTTCATATGACATGTAACATACTTGTTGGTGGAGGATGGGGAGATGAAGGTAAGGGAAAATGTATAACCTACCTTTGTTCAAATGATAAACCCGATATCATAGCTAGAGCTGGAGTAGGTCCAAATGCAGGACACTCAGTTGAATTTAATGGCGAAAAATATGGATTGAGGATGATACCTTCAGGATTCGTGCACACAGATGCAAGGCTTCTTATTGGTGCAGGGGTGCTCGTGGACCCTGAGGTGTTCCACTACGAACTCAACTACCTGAACAAGTACAACGTTAAGGAGAGAACCTTTGCAGACTACAGGTGCTCAATTATTGAAGAAAAACACAAACAGCAGGACAGAGCTTCTGAATACCTCTCAAAGAATATTGGAACCACAGGAAGTGGCTGCGGACCTGCAAACAGTGACAGGGTTATGAGGGTTGCAAAACTCGCAAGCCAGATCGAGGAAATGGAAGGATACACAGCAGACGTGCCAACAGAGGTTAACGAGGCCATAGATGCTGGTGAGGATGTGTTCATAGAGGGATCCCAGGGATTCGGATTATCGCTTTACTACGGAACCTACCCCTACGTGACCAGTAAGGACACAACTGCAAGCACAGCTGCAGCAGATGTTGGAGTGGGTCCAACCAAGATCGATGAAGTTATAGTTGTATTCAAATCATACATAACACGTGTAGGTGCAGGCCCATTCAAAACAGAAATAACACAGGATAAGGCAGAGGAAATGCACATAGAAGAGTACGGAACAGTCACAGGAAGAAGGAGGCGTGTTGGTGTATTCGACATGGAACTGGCCAAGGAATCCTGCATGATAAACGGAGCAACCCAGATAGCTCTGACATGTGTTGACAGATTATTCCCACAGTGTGAACGTGTTAAAGAGTACAGTCAACTTTCACCTGAAGTTAAAAACTTCGTTGAGGAGATACAAACTGAAACAGGAGTTCCTGTAACCATAATATCCACAGGACCTGACATGACAGACACAGTTGACCTCAGAGATGAATTACTCTGATTCAACATTTCCTTAATTTCTTTTAACCTTCTTTTTATATCTTAAAATTATTTAGATTTCATAATTATTTTCTTTAATTTATAACCTTTTTAATACTCTATCTTTTATTTTTAAAATTAATTTAATAATCTTCGTTTTTAATTTGTGAGGCTTTATTTTAAAATAATAACCTTTATTAAAGTTTTTAAAGGTTAATATGTTGTGGAACTGTTTAATTTAAAGTGTTATATCCTATGGATTTGCTATTTTTTGTAAATTTTTTTTATTCTCTTTTATTGCCCGTATTTTTAGGATTAAATCAGAAGTTTTATTATTGTGAATGTATTATGTTGATGTGGATATGATACTATGATAATATTTTATCCAGAACGAGCATGAAGGAGGTGAAAAAGACCAATGGAAACCAAAAACAAACATTCAGTCCTTAAAATTCCTTTGTTGTTATTGATGTGTGTAGTAATGTTATCTCTTGGTGTTAATGCTGTGAGTGCAGCTGGTGCATCGGATAATTCCACAATCTATGTCAGCACACAGGGAAATGACACATGGGATGGATTAAATGCTACATACAATGGTACAAGCGGGCCAAAAAAGACTATAACAAATGCCACAGGAACGGTAGCAACAAATGGGACAGTTCACATAGCAAAGGGAACCTACAACGAATCTGGAATAAACATCAACCATAACATGACCATCACAGGTGAAAACCAACAAAACACCATAATAAACGGAACTAATACAGACACAATATTCTACATAATATCTGGAGTTAATGTTAATATCAGCAATTTAACACTCACACAAGGCGAAAGCCCTGATGGTGGAGCTATTTACAATGAAGGTATTACGACCTTAACTAACTGTAACTTTGAAAATAACAGTGTCTATGGATATGGTGGGGCTATAGAAAATTACGGTGCTCTGAACATAACAAAATGTGTTTTTACCAATAACAGTGCAATGGTGGATGGAGGAGCTATTTCCAATGAAAAGGGATGTTCTGTTAATATAAAAGACAGTACACTCACAGGTAACACTGCAATGAACAATGGTGGAGCTATTTACAACGGTGGAACTTTAACCATAACCAACACTGCACTCACAAACAACAACGCAAGTAGGGGTGGAGCCATCATAAATATTGGAAATTTAAATGTGACCAACAGTACACTCGCAAACAACAACGCAACAAATTATGGTGGGGCCCTATTTAATTTTGTGCGTGGTGAAACTACTCCTAGGATAGTTAATTTTAACAGGATTGTTGGAAACAATGCATCTTACGGCAGTGCAATTTACTGTTTGTATGGTGCAGTGGATGCTACGCTTAACTGGTGGGGTTCCAATGATCCAGTATGGACAAACCTAATATTAAATAATGCTGGAACAATAGATACTTCAACATGGCTTTACATGACAATAAACGCCACACCAACCACTATCAACAATACTCAAAGCAGTTTAGTTACAGTTAGTTTCAACAACCAGTATAATGGTACTACGGTTACTTCATTCGATCCTAAGACAGGCCACATACCTGATGGAACATTTGTAAACTCTAGCAGTGCATTGGGAACTTTCAGCCCTATAACCACAACAATTAATGGTATTGCAACATCAGTCTTCACAGCAAGCCATGCAGGAACTGGTAACCTGAATGCAACTACCGATAATCAAACAGTTACACAACTCTTAACAGTGAATCCAGCTTCATACCTGTACCTGAACACTACAACATCCAAAAAGAACCCAACTACTGGTGAAACATTCATTGTAACCTACAAACTCAGTAACAGCGGGCCGGACAATGCAACCAATGTTACAGTATCATTCCAGATACCCGCAGGATTGGAATTTGTAACTGCAACTGTTGATAACGGAACATACAACTACAACGCTGCAAACAGAACAGTAACCTGGAACCTAACCAACGTGGCAGTGGGAGATCCTTATCTATACCTCACAGTCAAGGCTTTAGGAACTGGAAGCTACTCTATCACTCCAACGATAACCTCAGAGACATTCAACAGGAACACAAATCCATTAATGCCGTTCAGCATTAGTGTAAAAGCACAGAACAACTCTAATGGCAATACAGTGAACGCTGCAACAACAACAAAAACAGTTCCAATGCAAACCACAGGTATGCCAATAGCAGGACTTGTACTCGCAATTCTAGCTGTACTCGGCGGAATATTCACACCAAGGAAAAAATAAACCCCCTTTAATCCCTTTTTTATTCTTTTTTTAGGATCAAAAAGTTATGTTTATCCAAAAAAGGTGTTCAAATCTTCATAATATCTTAATTTAAGCTTTTTTTTAAAGGTTAAAACTGATTTTGTCGGTTTTTTTTGAAAATTAAGTTGATATTAAAAGAAAATATTGATATTAAAAAATTTTAAAAAAATTTCCTAAAAAAAATGAGTTCAGGAATTCACCCCTGGATTTCAGGATTCATCCCTTGGCTCCCCCATTTCCTCTATTTCATCTGCAACGTGCCAGTGGTCTCCACGTTTTTCAGCCCGTCTTATGAAGTAGACTCCTATAAGCGCTCCAACTATTCCACCGGCAGTGTCTGTGAAGAGGTCGTTCATGGTATCATCAATGGCATTCTGGGTTGGTGAGCCCTGCATCTGAGTATTCCCTGTTATCTCCCCTATTATGGTGTGTGATAGGTACTTGTCGTATGTGTACTCTCCCATTTCAAGCATACCTCCAAATCCTATGGTTACAATCACAATAAGCACGGCCATTGAAGCTACACCGGCCTTCAACTTACCGTAGAAGTACATGGTGTAAACTGCCATCATACCTATGAGTGCAACGTAAAGGGGCAGCATGAAGTGCATGAAGTTGTCGTAGTGGGGTACTCTGACGTAGAGTCCCAGTGCATCACCACCCACAAGTTCGAAGAGAACCATTGCAAGAAGCAGAAGTTCGATCTCAACTGGAATGGCACGTATCCGATTTCTTGTGAAGAAGGATGGTGCATGCATGATCAACAGTGCCACCAGAATGAGAACTCCGAATATTCTCTCTGAACCTGTGGCACCACCGAATATGGTGATGTAGATACCTGCAGCCAGGAGAAAAACCCTCAGCACGATGAGGATTATTCTTTCTGTGGGGTTTATATTTTCGTCTGGTTTAAAGTAACTCATATCTAACCTCCAGATTAAATCAATGCATTCAGATCATTAAATCTAACTCAAAAAATCTAAACCTCCTTAAATAATTTCATTATTCCTTTTATTATTTATTATTTTATATTTTTAAGCGCAGTTCAACCAAGTATATTCAGTTCAAACTCATATATCCTGAATTTTGTTCAAGGATCAGGTGGAACAATAGGTTTAAGTACAAAAATGAACACATCTAATTTAATAAAAACTAAGCTTAAAATAAGAAATATCTACATTTTTAAACTACTTAAAGATTTAAACCTACCTTATCCAATTCAACGAAGATTCACGGTAGATCATGAGTTTCCCATAACTTTTAAAGATTCAAAAAGTTTCCCATAACCTTAAAGATTCAAATAACTTTTAAAGTTGATTCAAAAAAAAGAAATAATATTATAAATGCTTTTTCAAATGGAGATGTTTAATGAAGAAAATTTTAATGATACCCCTTATCATGGTCATGGTACTCCAGGTGGCACCTGTATCTGCATGGTCAGTTACAACCCACTACGAGATAGCTGATGAAACATACAGCTCCCTTTCCCCTGCAGTTCAGGAGAACCTGAGTGAGATAGCAATGAGGGACGGTGCAGACGACCCTGACCTGAAGTTCAGGGACTTCCAGAACCATCACATGCCATACAGTGCCATTAAAGCACAGTACTGGTTAAACAAGGGAAAAATCAGCTACGACAGCGGCAACTATCACTACGCAAGTTACTGTTTTGGTGTGGCATCCCACTACATATCAGACAGCTTCTGCGCACCCCACACAGTGAACGGAGCATCGAAGGTGGACCATGCACTCTATGAAGTACAGGCAATGCTCCTTGAACCCCATGTAAGTTACATGAATTCTGACCTTAACCCCCTATTAGATCATGGTCAGGCAGAGGGTGAAGTGAGCTGGACAGAATGGAACCAGAACAAGGGCGATGCTGTAGTTCAGAACAACCTTGATAACGCTGCAAGTGCTTCTTACACGCTCATAAGTGAATATGCAACGTGAAGGAACACTTTCCTTTTATTTTAAAACCAACTCTTTTTTTATGGGGTTAATTTTAGTTTTTTTTAATTTAGTTTTTTTTAATGGGTTTAGTTTTAGAAAATGAGTTTTTATTTTGGATTTTGTTGTTAATTATTATAAAAAATAATTTCTATTTTTAAATTTAGTTTTAAAACCTTCATTATTATAAAAAAAATAATTTCCTTATTATAAAAAAAATGAAAATTCTCATGTCTTGAATTCTTTATTATTTAGAAAAAATTAAGGAATCTCTATTTAGAAAAAAATGAAGAAATCTCAAGTGAAAGAATGAATAAAAATAAATCCTTCACTTTAGTTGAAGAAACCTTCAATAATTCAAAGGCTTTAAGGTTTAACCTGCTTTATTCTGAACCCTTTCTGTACTCATGTGTGAAGGTTCTGTCGTAGAGCTTTGAAGGAGTTACATGGGGAGTACCAAGCACATCACCAACAACGATCATTGCAGTTTTCTCTATTCCAGACTCCTTTACTTTGCCTGCAATATCCTCAAGTGTACCCCTCACTATCCTCTCATCAGGCCAGGATGCCTTCTGAACAACTGCAGCAGAAGTTTCAGCAGGGTAATGACTTCGAAGATCCGAGACAACTTCCTCTATCATGTGAACACCAAGGAATATGCACATGGTTGCACCGTGCTCTGCAAGACTTGAAATGGATTCACCTGAAGGTTTAGGTGTACGACCCTCGGGCCTTGTGATTATAACTGTCTGAGAAACATCTGGAAGTGTTAACTCGGTTTCAAGGGCAGCTGCAGTTGCAAAGAGTGAGCTGACACCTGGAATTAATTCAAAGGGTATTCCAAGTTCCTGAAGGTCTTCCATCTGCTCGCCTATGGCTCCGTAGATTGAAGGGTCTCCTGTGTGAACCCTTGCAACAGTTTTTCCCTTGCTTGTTTCATCCTTCATGACCTGAACGATCTCATCCAGGTTCATGGATGCGCTGTTGTATATCAGGGCATCCTCCCTTGCACAGTCCAGAACTGCCCTGTTAACAAGGGAACCTGCGTAGATAATAACATCTGCACTTTCCAGTACCTTGTAAGCTTTAACTGTTAAAAGTTCAGGGTCTCCAGGACCCCCTCCTATGAATACTACTTTTCCCTTCATCTTTTTAATCCTCTGAGCATTATTTAAGGTTAGACTTTGATGTTTCTGCTATTTATTTATATGTACATCATCAGGGCCAGATTCAAAAACATGTCCATGTTTACTTTTAAAAATTATTAAAACATAATTTTTCATAGGAAAATTAATTCAAGATCATAAAAAAAATTAATTTATCCTGAGGATTTAGGTTCTTTGAATCTGAACTTAAAAAATCTGAACTTTAAAAAAGATGGAAAGATTCTCTTAAATGTCCATCCTTTCCTCAATCAGTTCAATTGCACCGTAGGGACATTCCCTTATGCATATTTCACAGCAGCCACAGGATGCGGGGTCTATAATGGCCTTGCCACTGTCATTAATGGTGATGGTTTTTGCACCGGTTTTCACCTGGGGACAGACATCCCTGCAGTTGTGATCACAGTCCACATCCCCCATGCAGTCCTCCTCCAAAACCACTGCTGATCTGGATGCAAATCCCAGGCCCCTTTTCACAGCTTCCTTTATGTTGTAGCCTGCAAGGTGCAGTATGGTATCATCAAGGGAAGGGTCTGTGTTCATTGAAGCCAGGCATGGGTAGTTGTGGATTTTGTTTCCTGATTCAGTTTCAGCCTCTTCAACTGGAAAGCCTTCCAGATTCTCTGCAACGTACCATGTGGAGCCGCATGGTGCTCCCCTTAAAACCTTCACCTTCCTCACGAGGTCATCGGTCTGGATCTCAAGTTTTGGCCTTCCAAACTCCTCTGCAAACTCATCCACAACAGGGTTTTCCACAGGCTTCAAACTGCAGAATGGCTTGGGAAAGAGGACCAGGACATCATCTGGTGTAGATTCTATTATCTCCCTTTGAAGTCCTGGTGGAATCTGGGAGGGGTCATGTATCGGGGCAATAACAGCTTTTGCACCACTTTTCTGTGCTACCTCTGGGAGCACCATGTTTATATCTCCTTTAAGGTCAAGTGCCAGGATAAGGTCACATTCTGGAAGGTTTTCTGGGACCTGGGATTTAAAATCGTCTATGAACTCGGGCATATCCTCTGGAAATTCATGCAGGCCCACTATGTTCGATGCAAAACCCTGCTCAGCAATGGTGTTAACAATTCTGGCCCCGTAGTCCCCACATGTCAGTATGAATATTTTCAGTTCCATCTCAAAATCCCCCTTTTAATCAGCTACTTCTCCTGTAGAATTACCTCAAGATAATATAAAAAAGTCTCTTCATGCACATCATAAATGTTCAGATGATCATTTGATGATTTAGGGATAAAAATGTTTTTTTAAATATTTAACATCTATCAAAAGTAGATCTTCATTCAAATTTGAAACCTTTTTTTTTAAATGAAAAAGATGGTTTTTGAGTTTAAATGATAAAGAAAGATGGTTTTTGAGCTTAAATTATGAGAAAAAAATGATTTTTGAGATTAAATGATGAAAAAGATGTTTATTGGTTAGAAAAGGATAAAGGTTAAAAAAGGATAAAAAAAAATGTTCTGGGGATAATAAAATTCGAGTAATAAAACTAATTATTTTAAATCCTTCAAAAACCCCTTTAAAAGACTTTATTTAATTAGGGCCTGTTTTATCAACCTTGAAACTGTGTCAATTATTATCCCTGTGAATGCAATGAAAACACCCATAACAGCGATCAAAGCTGCAAAGACAGTTGGTCCAAGGGTGCTTCGAGTTCCTCCAAGGTAATCTCCAAAGAATATAAGGCCTGAAGCAAGTCCTATGATGATGAGAACAACACCGGGAATGGTGAAGAAGTAGAGTGGTCTGTTAAATTCCATGTCCTGAATTATCTTGACCAGCACGCTGACCCCATGTTTTACAGGGTTTCTTTTCCTGTCAGTATCGTACCTAACACCTATCTGAACTTCTCCTATTCTAAAACCCGCATTAGATGCATCTATGAGCATTTCACTTTCAATTCCAAAGCCACTTAAACTGAATCGGAATGAGGGTATGATATGGGCTGAAAATGCTCTGAACCCACTTTGACTGTCTGTAACATCGGTTTTACCGTTCATGTTTGTTGCAATATCCAGAACGCTCTGACCCACACGCCTGTATCTGGGGGTGTTTTTTTCACCACCTTCAATGTATCTGCTCCCGTTTACAAGGTCGACTTCACCTTTTATTATGGGTTCCAGGAGTTTTGGTATTTCCTGGGGGTTGTGTTGTCCATCTGCATCGATGGTTACTACTGCATCGTAGCCACCCACCCTACTGAAACCAGTTTTAAGGGCTGCTCCCTTTCCCTGGTTTTGGGGGTGTATGATAACTTCTGCCCCTGCAAGTTTGGCTATGTCTGCTGTACTGTCGATACTGCCATCATCAACCACCAGTACATGGTCCACGTACCTTTGAACATTTAAAATTATACTGCCTATACCTATTTCCTCGTTGTAGGCAGGTATTATTGCAATCGTTTTCATATTTTTCTTCCTAACCTGAATTTGAATCTAATATTATGAGTTCCTTATGAATTTTTTTACATGAACACCTTGGGATAGGGATTCCACCCTTCACTCCAGAAAATTTCCAGTGTAATCCATGAGTTTTTATGATCTTTAACCTTGTTCATGAGTTCTGCAATGATCTCAATTTTTCCCGAGTTTATCTAAAAGGTTATAAAATCAAATCCGAAATTTATTTAAAGGTTGAATCATCCCCAATCATGGTAAAACCATCATGAATAGATTTCAGTTACATTTAAACCATTCACTGCTTTTAAAATGTAAAAAAATGTATTATAAACACCTTTTCCTGAAACTATTACACCTTCCATTTAGAATTTCTTCACTGATTTTTGGTATATAACTTCTCATTAAAATATTAGTGCCCTTGAATCTTAATCAGAGACTATCTGGATTTAAACCATTGATCTTCTTTTGTAGGAGTAAGGTTTATAATTTGTAGCCTCAGATATGTTACAAGGACTATATTATAAAATTTTAACGGTGAATTGATGGGGAGAAAGGAAACATCTGAATTCTTTGAAAAAGCAAAGAGTTTACATGAAAACAATGAATTTGAAACTGCATTATCATATTACAGTAAAGCTTTGAACTTATTCCGGGAATGGGGAGATGTTGAAGATGAAGCAGATGTCCTCCTTGAAATGGGCAGCGTGTACATGGACCTTGAAGATTACATGAAATCTGCAGAGTTCTATGAAACTTCACTGAAGCGTTACAAAAAACTTAAGGACCTTACAGGTCAGGGATACTCCTTAACAGGTTTGGCCCTGGTGAATGAAAAACTTGAGGAATACGAGGTTTCAAGATCCTACTACAGGAAGGCCATTAAAAAGTTCAGGAAGAACAAGGACCATGAGAGGGAGGCAATAGTTCTGTCCATGATGGCAAGAACCTATGAATTCCAGGGCTCATGGGAAGATGCCTTGATGGATTACAGAAGGGCAAACAGTGTCTACGAAAAGATCCAGGACATATCCGGCACTGAAGAAACACTCAGATTGATTGAAACCATTAAGGAGAAACGATCTCGTGTTCGTTCTTTTAAACGAAAGGTTGTAATTGTATTGTTATACCTTGCAGCACTCGTAGCTGCTGAAACTGTTACTGCACATTACAGCATGGAACTGGGCCTTGTAATGCATGCAGGAATACTTTTCGCACTTCTATTCCACTCTGCACTCGTCAGGGAGCAGAACTTCTCCTATCTTCTCATGTCCATGATGGCACTGCCGATGATACGTATCATAGGACTTTCAATCCCGCTTATAAATATAAAACAGCTTTACTGGTTCCCAATAATAGCAGTTCCCCTCTTCGGATCTTCCTATGTTATAATGAAGGTTCAGGGACTTGGACTTAAAAATGTAGGTTTTCAGTGGGGAAACCTGAAGCTGCAGATACTCATAGCCTTGACAGGGGTTATCCTTGGAACAGTTGAGTACTTCATACTCAAACCACCTGCCCTTATACCTCACTTCACACTACAATGGGTATTATTTGGTGCACTGATCCTCCTCATATCCACAGGATTTGCAGAGGAACTGCTCTTCAGGGGAATAATTCAGAAGAACGTTGAAAATGTTTTTGGATGTGCATTTGGACTGATTTACACTTCTTTAATATTCACAACCATGCACATAGGCTGGAACTCCTTTCCTGATCTGATATTCGTGTTCTTGGTGGCAATGTTCTATGGTTACGCCTTCCAGAAGACGCGCAGTCTGCTGGGCATAACCCTGTCCCACGGAATTTCAAACACTTTACTGTTTTTGATCGTGCCATTTTTAGTGGGTTGAGATGAATTTTCTTCTTTTGCACCACTTTTAAATCCTTTACACTATTTTAAAAATAAGATAGGTATTTAATTGAATAAATATGGTTTAAATGAAGTATTGATCTAAATAGAAGCGATCAAAATGAATAAAGGCACTTTAAATGAAAAAATAGATCATGTGGATAATGAGGGAGGTTGTGAAGGTGGTATCCTTCACAAAGTGTCACTTTTTAATTGTTTATGAGTGACACAAATTAACATTAACAAACCAAGTATTAATACCTTTGGTTTTTAGTATGCATCAGCTGAACCTGCCTTATGAAACTCATTCAGATGCGCTGAACTTGCCCTCCTTGAACCTTATCCTGAACCAGGTTCCATTTCTCCTTCTTAACTCCATCTCACCCTTCAGCTGTTGTATGAAGCTTGAAATAAGTTCCATTCCCATGGATTCAGCATGGACAATGTCCAGGTCTTCAGGTAATCCAACACCGTCATCCCCAACCTCCAGAATATAGGTGTCATGATCCCTGTGGAACCTCACAGTCACACAGCCATTCCTATCATCTGGAAAAGCGTACTTCAGGCTGTTTGAAACCAGTTCGTTGACAATGAGTCCCAGGGGAAGGGACGTGTTTATGTCAAGCATGAGGTAATCCACATCCATATTCAATGAAACCCTGCTCGTTGTGGAGTAGGTGTTGAAGAGATCCTCTGTGATACTCTCGATGTACTCCCCAAAGTTTATGCGTTTGAGATCCTTGCAGCTGTAGAGTTTTTCATGGATGATGGCCATGGAACGGGCCCGGCTCTGACTGTCCCTCATCATACTCCTGGCTTCCTCATCATCTATGTAACGGGACTGGAGGTTCAGAATACTGGAGATAACCATGAGGTTGTTTTTAACCCTGTGGTGAACCTCCTTCAAAAGGAGTTCCTTCTCCCTGAGGGAATCCTTCACGAGTTTTTCAGCTGCCTTCCACTGGCTGATGTCCCTTGCCACTGAAACAACAACCATCCTGTTCTGGAGTTTGAAGGTGTGGGAGCTGACCTCAACAGATATCCTCCCACCACTACAGGTTAAGTGTTCCGATTCAAAGGTTTTACTCCCATCCCTGAGAAGTTCCATGATTATGGATCTGATCTCATCTTCTTTCTTAGAAGATATATTTTCAGGGGTCATTTCAAGGAGTTTTTCCCGTTTGTAGCCCAGCATGCTACAGGCAACATCATTAACTTCTATGTAACGGCCGGGCATTCCCTCAACAACTTCGTGGAGGTAAACTGCATCGTTGGCATTGTTGAAAACCTCACGGAACTTCTCCTCACTCTCTTTAATGGCTTCCTCCATCCTTTTACGGTAGGTGATGTCTGAGAAGGTTGCAAGAACATTCCTTACACTACCCTCATCATCCTTGATTGGTGTGAGGTGGAACTGGGACCATGTTTTCTTTCCCCACTGGGACAGGTAACTGCGTTCTGCAGAGATACTCTCACCAGTCTCAAGACACCTTTTAAACTCCCCTGTAAATCCTGATTTCATAACTCTGGGAGATTTAAGCATGTTAACTTTTTTGCTCTTCTCCTCAGACTTTGAACCTGCCATCTCCAGAAATTTAGGGTTGATGTCAATCACTTCACCCTCACGGTTTATGAGAAGTATTCCAACCTGGGCGTTTTCAACAAGCAGCCTGTAACGTTTTTCACTTTCACGAAGCTCCTTTTCAGCCCTTTTTTCAGGGGTCACATCCCTGGATATTATGGAAACACCGCTTATGTTTCCCTGGCTGTTCTTGATGGGCGAAACTGTGAGGGAAACGTTTATTATGGAACCGTCCTTTCTCATACCCAAGGTGGAGTAGTTTCGAACCACCTCCCCTGCCTCTATCTTCTTGAGTATTGGGGGAAGTTCGTAATCACAGCCTGGAGGGGTGAATATCTCTACGTTTTTACCCATCATCTCCCTTTCAGTGTAGCCATATACCTCCTCCGCACCCCTGTTCCAGCTCAGTACCCTTCCATCAAGGTCATTTGATACCACAGCGTCTCGAGTGTTTTCAATGATGTCCGAAAACCTGTGCTCCATCTCCTCTACCATCTTCTTATGGGTGATGTTCCTGGCAATTCCCTGAACTGAAACTGGATTTCCATCATCATCTTTGATCACAACGTCCTTCTGGCTCACCCAGAGCACATCTCCAGAACTGTGGATGATCTGATACTCTGTCTGGGAGGCTGAGTTTTCAATGAGTTGGTTGAACCATTTCCTATCGAAGCAGTCCTTCCAGTCAGGGTGAAGCATTTCCTTTATGAGCAGAGGTTTTTGGTAAAACTCCTCCTGACTCCGACCGCATCCTTTAAGGCAGGAAGGACTGATGTACTCGTAGCGCCCTTCAGGAATGGATATTCTGTATATTACATCAGGACAGCTGTCTGCCAGGAGCCTGTACATTCTCTCGTTTTTGATTAAATCTTGGTTTTCAGTGGAAGCTTCCAATTCCTTTTCCAGATATTCCACCCTCTCTTCTAAGCGGGTGACTTCGCCCTCCAGATCCTCTCTGGTTTTATTCATCTTCAAAGAACCTCGCTACTCCTTACGGATATTAATAGTATTTCATATTCTTAATACTCTAAAACGTCCCATTTATTATCTACAATTAGATTTATCTTATCTTCTTACCATAAAAATATATTGGAAGAAAAATAAAGCTTATTTAAACTTTTTAGGGTTAAATAATATTTTAAACATGATTATTTATCCAATTTTAAATTTAAAACGTATTAAAAGGTTAAAAATACTTTAACACATATTAAAATAGAATTTATGGCAATATAAACATGTTTTTAGCCCTAAAAATTCTTTTAAAGTAGATTCACGTGATCTGGATCATTTTTTTATATAGTTGGTAGTATATTCACAGGATGTGTGCACAGTTGGGGATTATACATGATCCAGGAAATACAACCCTCATTTAAAAGGGGGTATTAAAATGAGTCCATTGGATGGATGAACCCCTCTTACATGCATATACCATTAAAATAAACCTTCTCCTTATCAAAAAAAATCTTCAGGGAGATTTTTTTGAATTTATGGGGTGTCCTCCAAAACTTAAAAGCTTATAACTGGGCAGCCATATAATATGTGAAGATAGAACTATCTTTTATCCTATTTCAAATGAAGTACAGAACTTTAAGAGTATAGTGTAAAAAGGACATTTTTAACGTACAATACGATTTTAACAGATTATTAAATATAAAAATTAAATTTACCCAGTTTTACCTAAAAATTTTAGAAAGTGAATCTTATGAAAATTTTAATGACATCCATAGTGGACCTCAGAAAGTCCCAGCACAACAGACCCCACCAGTTTGTTAAGCACCTCTCAAAAAATCATGAGGTCACGGTGCTGAGCATAAACGACTGGTGGAAGGGCAGTCAAACAGATATGAACTCCTACTCCTCTGATCTAAATGATTTTCTCCAAAACGTGGACATTCGATACCTCACAGACACAAAGGTGTCCCCGGTACTTCAGGAGCTCTTCTTCACAAGGGAGATAAAAAAGCTTTCAAAGGAAGATTTTGATGTTCACTTCAATTACAACAGCCTTATAACAGGGTCCCGATTTTCAAAGGACTTTAAAACAGTTTTCGACCTTGCAGATGATCTGCCTGAGATGATTGCTCACTCACCTCAGATACCTGGCTTCCTGAAGGGAATTGGGAAATGGATGGGTGAAAGATACCTTAAAAGGGACATAGAACAGGCAGAGCTGGTCACTCTAACAACTGAAACTCTTAAGGAAACCTATAATGTTCCTGATGAAAAATCTGTGATCATACCCAATGGTGTTAACACTGAAAACTTCAAAAATGTTGTGAATGCCAAGGAGGAACTGGGAATTGAAGGATTCATAGTGGGATACGTTGGAGTGTTAAGGGAATGGGTTGATCTTGAACCTGTTTTAAGGGCGCTGAAGGAACTTCCAGAGGATATCAAACTCCTTGTTGTTGGTAGTGAGGGTGAATTCCAGGAGAACAGGGAACTTGCAGCAAGATCCGGCCTGGGAGACCGGGTGATATTCACGGGCATGGTGCCATACTCCAGGGTTCCTCTCTACATATCTGCAATGGATGTGGGTTTAATACCATTTAAAACCAACGGCATAGCAAACAATGCCCTACCAATAAAACTCTTTGAGTACATGGCGTGTGAAAAACCAGTTATATCCACAGAACTTACACCTGTAACATCAAAATTCAATAACAATGTATTGTACGCTTCAAACTCCGAGGAATACTTGCAGTGCATAGAACTCCTTCACAACGATGAAGAACTCCGGAGAAGAATGGGCAAAAAGGGAAGAAAAATTGTTCTATCAGGCTACGACTGGGAATTCATTTCAAAGAAGCTTGAGGATGTGCTGAAGGAAGTGTGTTAAATGAAGATACTTGTAACCTCCCTCCCGGACCTCAAGAAGATCAACGTGCAGAGACCACACCACCTCCTTAAGCATCTCTCACAAAGCCATGATGTAACTGTGGTTTGTGTCAATGCATGGTGGCTTGAGGAGAGTACAGATGAAATTATGAGGGAAAGCCTGGAAAACCTTGCATTCCACTACATGGATATGGGTCGGAAGAACACCATCTCCCAGGAAATACTCATAAAAAAGAGTCTGAAGAAGCTGAATATTGATCCAGACTCCTTCGACGTCCTATTAAACTTCAACAGCCTCATTGCAGGTTACAAGGTTGCAAGAAGCAGCAGAACACCCATGGTATTCGATGTATGCGACGATCTTGTGGACTGGATCAATGTTTCAAGCAAGGTTCCAGGACCACTTAAACCTGCAGGAAAGAAGATATGTTCTGTGATGCTCCAGAAAAACATCAAAATAAGTCGGAAGATAACCTTCTCATTAAAATCCCTTGAGGAATCCTTCAATGCACCATCAGAGAAATCTGTGATAGTACCCAATGGAGTGGACACTGAAACTTTCAAAAACATGAAAAACCCTGGGCATGGAAAAAAATTCATAATAGGGTTTGTTGGATTTCTTGGAAACTGGGTTGACATTGAAACTCCATTCAAGGCCCTGAAAGAACTGGAAGATGTTGAGATGATTGTTGTTGGTGGTGGGGACAACCTGAACCACTTCAAGAACATGGCAGAAAAACTGGGAGTTGCAGAGCATGTTAAATTCACAGGGGATGTTCACTACTCCCAGGTTCCAGTTTACATCTCCCAGATGGATGTATGTTTACTCTCCTTTGATAGTAGTGTGGTTTCACACAGCGCCCTTCCACTGAAGCTCTTCGAGTACATGGCCTGTGAAAGACCAGTTGTATCATCAAGTCTTGAAAGTGTGAAGGAGGCAGTGGGAGACAGGGTGCTCTATGCAGACACTGTGGAGGACATGAAAAACAGTATAGAAACCCTCTGCAACAACGAAGACCTGAGGATAAAGCTTGGAAACAGAGGCAGAACATTTGTGAAGGAAAACTACAGCTGGAACAGTATTTGCTCCAAATTTGAAGAGGTTTTGAAGGGTGTTTCAGACAAAGATCAGGTAAATTTAGGGAAATCACAGTAAAGACATTTTAAGGTGCATATATGAAGGAAGCGTTACTCTTTTTAGAAAACAGTTTAATTGCCAATAAAAACGTTACAGTTGAAAACCTTTTAAGATCCATTGAATTCAAACTCTTCATTCTACCATCAATTAAACGTATTAAGCGGGATTACTCCCTCAAGATCTACGTGCAGGACCAGGAAACCCGCACTATGCTGGAGGATCATGGATACAACTGTCAGATGGTTGATAAAAACCTTTTTCATATGAATAAAAACCAGGAACTCATGGATCTCAGGGTAGAAGTTGAAAACTGGTCCAAAACATGTTACAGAACTTCTGAACTCCAATTCAAAGGAGTTACTATTGGTGAAACAACCCAACTCGAAGTTTCATATTTATTACAGGACCTTCTTGACAGGGTTCAGGGTTTTGAATCCACGATAAAGGGAGAAAATGCTGATATGGTTTTCATTGAAAACCCCCACTCCAACGATGGAAGGGCAATAAAAACTGTCTGCGAATCCCTGAAAATCCCCACAGAATTAGTATACTCATTTTATGGTAAACTAAAATCTGATTTTATAAAAAGGATGATCTACATCATCAGCAACAGAAACAACCTAATTGCAACCAACCTCTACAAAATAGGGGGAGGATCTGAGTCAGTTGAAAGCATCCTATTAAACGCGCCCTACATAAACTTTTTAAGGGCGCTCATGCCTGTGGTTAATGAATTGAGGAATAAGAAGGATTACAACATCTATGTAATGGCCAGAGAAGCAGATATAAATAGATACAAAGATGATTATTCTTTTTCACAGCTGGAACTTAAGAAACCTGGAATAAAAAGGATGATAATGAGTCCTCTGAGGGGAAAGGTGAAAAGATACTCATCTAAACTTGAGAATCCAGGATCCTTCAAGTACAATGGTGCAGACATCTGGAAGTACGTGGCTGATGATCTTCACCACCTCAATATGGGACGTTTGAAGGTTCTCTATCACCTTGAAAACTTCCAGAAGATCATGGAAGATTTAAACCCAAAACTCGTTGCTGTGGGAGATGATAGAACATCCTTCGTCAGGGCCCAGCTCATACAGGCAATTAAAAGAGATATTCCTGTTGTTGAGGTTCAGCACGGACTCTACCTTCCAGGCGGCCCCATGACTGACCCCATCTCAGACAAAATATTCATATGGGGTGAGGGAACCAAACCAGCACTCATGGGGGCAGGGGCCAGGGAGGATCAGCTGGAGGTTACAGGATCACCCCTCTACGACTCATTGATATCAAGGATCCCTGATGTGAAGCAGGATTCTGAACCTAAAACCATACTCTTTGCAACCCAGCCCATGGCAACCCAGTCAATATCAGACGACACCAACCTGCAGGTTGCTCAGAAGATAGCTGGTTTCCTTGAAAAGAGGAAGGATCTTAAACTCATTGTAAAGCCCCATCCCGTTGAAAATGCAGATTACTACAGATCAGCCCTTAAATCCATTCCAGAGGATATTGTGGATGTCAGGGACAGTCGTGAGGACATATTCCAGTTCCTGGAACTTGCAGATATTGTCATACTCATGTCATCAACCGTTGGTATAGAGGCTGCAATAATGGACAAACCCATGATATGCATCAAATCCAAACAATCCATCTACGTGGAGGAGGGTGTTGCACTTGAAGCTGAAACCCCAGATGAAGTTTTAACACGAATAGGGGAGATACTTGGGGATGAGGATGTGAATGAGAATCTCAGGGAAAACATGAAGGAATTTGTGATGAAGTACGCCTACCTCCAGGATGGCCAGGCATCTGAGAGAATAGCCCAATCCATAATTCAGATGATTGAAAAATAATTAAGGGGTAATATGGTTAAATAACCTTAAAAAAGTTAAATAACCCTAATTCACTCATTTAACATATTTTTAAAGAATTTAAATTCACTTTTTTCCACTCCCTTTAGTAATATAATGGATGCAAAGTAAACTGCAGCGCAGACTACAACCACAATTGCAATGTTTAAAATTCCCTCAGGTCTGCTTAAAATAATGATCACTGCTATTAAAATAGAAGATATGATACTTTTTATTATAAATTTCACGTTAAAATCAAATGTGAAGAATTTGTTTGAATAATAAAGCATGATTGAAAAGGCTACTACATATGAAATTAAGGTAACTGCCGCAGCACCGAGTATTCCCAGGTACGGAACCATAATAATATTCAAACCAAGATTTAAAATAGCACAGATTATCCATACAGTTCCTATTATTTTTGTTTTCTTTTCTAATACTAATATGTTACTTGTTATTCCATAAATTCCAATCAAAATAGCACTTAAAGCAACAAATGGAGTTATAAGGTATCCGTTTGCAGCTATTTCCGTTGTTGTGAGTATATTTAAAATGGGTTTTGAAAGCAGGGATAATCCAACAGCAGATGGTATTGCAACTAAAAGGAAATATTTAAGTGAATACTTTAAAAATACATCAACCTGTTCCATATTATTATCTTCATAGTACTTTGGAAGAACTGAAGGAAGTAAAAGTGTGAACGGGGCGAGTATTAACATTATAATGTTTCCAAGAGTGTAACCTGGTGAATAATAACCAACAAAAGCTGTTCCTAAAAATATTCCTATTACGTAACGGTCGCTGGAATCAGTTATCCAGTAAGATAAGTTACTGGGAACAGTTGGAAGTCCAAAAGAAAGATATTCTCTCATATTACTGAATTTTGGAATTTTAAAGCCTATATTTGAAATTATGAATGGTAGCATGACAATTAAGGTGGTGATGTTAGCAGCGAGGAGTCCTAATGCAGCTGTGTAAATACTGAATCCCATCAATGCAAAGTAAGATACAATAAAAACTCCCAAATACGTTTGTATCAATAGAAATATGGAATATCTTTTCATCTGCTGGAAGGTTCGGAAGTAGTTGAGTAAAAATGCATTTAAACATGCAAAGAATATTATCACAGCTAAAACCATGGCTAATTGAACATCACCGCCCAATATGCCATTGGCTATGTTTTGTGCGAATATGAACATTAAAACTGATATTATAAATGTTGAAACCAGAACAACAGCTGAAATGGAATAGAAACCTTCTCTTATTCTATTTTCATCTTTTTCTGCAGATAAAAATCTCACCATTGTGTAGGGTAATCCCAATGTGGCGATGTTGGGCATTAAACCAATAGTTGTAGTTATCTGAACCCAGATACCATACTCTCCGATTGAAAAATTTTTTGTCAATATTGGAAGCAATATCAAAGAACTGATGGCTACTAGTATGTTGGTTATTCCCACAAGACCTATTCGCTGTACAAAGAGTTTGTATTCACTCAAAACTTCACTTTCCTGTTTTTAATTATTTAATATAAAATAAGAAGATTTTAATTTTTGTTGGTCATGAAAAACTCAACCATCTTAAAATCAACTTCAGAATCTATGTCTATGGAACGTTCACCTGGCATTTCATAGATCATACTGGATTCAGTTATCACATTCTCCATTTCAAGCAGTTTTTGAGTCCAGTAAATGTATATAGAAGCATTCATCTCATAAACTATTGGAGTGTCTTGCATTCGGAATATGGGGTTTTTGAGCTCCTTTGAGAGATGTGCATGTTCATTTTCATCCAGTTCAACCATGTTGAAGTAAGGACTTTTTCGTGCACTGCACACTGAAAACAAGTTAACTGGTTTTTTATCAACCATTATATTGTATGCATTTTCTATGTCTTCCACAGTTCGAAGGGGACTTGTAGGATCAAGATCAACCACTAAATCAAATTCTTCATCTTCTTCATTTTTCAAGTACTCAACAACATGTTTTATTACTGGTATTTTAGGAGCAGTATCTTTCGCTAGTTCTGCAGGTCTCATAAATGGAACTTCTGCACCATATTCTCTGGAAATTTTTGCTATTTCTTCTGAATCTGTTGAAACAATTATTCTATCCGCTTTACCCCATTTTTTAGCCGTTTCAATCGTGTGAGCTATGAGAGGTTTTCCCATTAAATTCCTTAAATTTTTATTTTCAACTCTTTTTGAACCTTTCCGAGCACAGATCGTTAATAATGTCCTCATTGAATTACAACTCCCGCATTATTTCTCATATAAAGTGCATATTTAAGCGTTTCAATAGCAAAGGGAGTGTCATTGAAACTTTTAACTCCATTAACAATAATATCTAAGAAATATTCCATTTCTTCAATGTACATGTCGTTTCTATCAAAATCGAAATGGTGTGTTTTTTCTTCACCAGTTTTTTCACAAATTTTGACCTTTGAACTGAGTAAATCAGCATGTATTACAGAGTTTTCAGTCACTATTTCAATTTCACGCTTTGGAATTTTCCTGTAATAATCAAGATGAATCTCACAGAGAGCTCCATTTTTTAATTTCCATATACCATAGGCAGTATCTTCAACATCTAACTCTAAATCGCTTATTTTTGTAGAGCCAAAGTACCCCTCAGAGACATCTCCAAAGATCCACCTTACAAGATCAATTTCATGTATCAAGTCTAGGGCTACTCCACCACCTAATTCCTTCTGGGCACTGTAAGTTTTTTTGTAATCTTGTCCAGGACGCCATGAAGGAAGATAGGATCCAGAATGTATATGGATGCTCTTAATTTTATTGGTACTATTAAAATAATTTTTAAGGAATTTCGTAACTGGATGAAATCTTAAGGGACATGCAACATGCATGATTGTATCTGCGTTTTTAACGAGTTTTTCAGCACTTTCAATACTATCTGAAAGGGGCTTTTCTATGAACATTCCTTTCACGTTATCAATAAATTGGAGTGCTGTTTCAACATGAAGTGAAGTTGGATTCGTTATGAATACAATATCAGCATTGAACTTTTTAGCATCTTCAACGCTGTAAAATTCATGATCAATTAATTCAGAATACTCCCCAAGAATATTTCTGTTACTGGACCTTAAAGCAGCGGTTTCAGATGACTTCATAATCTTTTTGAGATTTTTCAGATGCCTCAATCCAATGGATCCCATTCCAACGAATAAAACCTTTTTTACCAAATTGATAAACCTCCATCAACCAGTAGATTCTGTCCAGTTATATACTTCGATGCATCTGAAACTAAAAAGATCAAAGAACCAACAATATCCTCTGGAAGTGCCATTCGATCAAGAGGAGTTCTTTTACAGTAATTATCTACAAATTCTTCAGGTTGATTATCAAATATGCCCCCGGGGCTTACTGTGTTAACACGAATGTTGTAGGGTGCAAGATATGTTGCAAGGTATCGGGTGAAATTGATTATACCTCCCTTAATCATAGAATACTCAACAGGCATGGTCATTGATGTGTCACCATAAACTGAGAAATCAGGACCCAAAACTCCATAAATAGACCCCATATTTATTATGACTCCCGAATTTTGTTTCTTCATTACTTCTGCAACTTTTTGAGCAACTTGGAAGTAACCTCCCATATGGGAAATCACATTTTCTTTACAACTTTCAAATTCAACATCCTCAAATTTAGCACCATACTTCCTGTTTCTAGGATATGCACTGTTTACAAGGATATCTATTTTACCAAAACAATCCAATGTTTTTTCAATAAACTTCTCTGTGGAAGTTTCGGATGTTATATCCAAATATAAATATTTAACCTTCTCTTCTCCCAGATCATTATTCAGTTCCATGGCCACGGATCTGCCCTTATCTTCATCATTACTGGCAATAATTATGTGAGCACCAAATTCAGCCAGGCCCCTGCAGAACTCTTTACCTAAAAGTCCGTCACCACCTGTGATAACTGCTAGTTTTCCATCAAGATTCATCATTTCTTTGTACATTTTACCACCTAAACTGAAAATATAATTGATATAAAGTTTACTTTATTAATTTCTAAATATATATATCAAAAACATAATAAAAAAGCTTAGATAAGTTTAACTATACAAATTCAATTAATAAAAATTTAATTTAAAGGTAATCTAATGACATCTCCCATTTTCGAAAAATTAACCGCGGATCCTAAAAATTCTTTTATAATAGCAGAAGCAGGGGTCAACCACAACGGATCATTAAAAACAGCAAAAAAATTGATAGATGCTGCAAAAGAAGCTGGAGCAGATGCTGTAAAATTTCAGACATTTAAAACAGAAAAAATTCTAACAAAAAACGCTCAAAAGGCAGAATACCAGAAAAAAACAACAGCTGAAGATTCTCAGTATGAAATGATTAAAAAACTGGAATTATCCCCTAATGATTTCAGAGAACTGGCAGATTATGCTGATAAAAAAGGCATTACTTTTTTATCTTCACCATTTGACATTGAAAGTGTTGATCTACTTGATGAACTTGGTGTTCCACTTTTCAAACTGGCTTCGGGAGAGATCACAAATTTCCCCTTACTTGAACACATTGCAGACAAGGGCAAACCTGTGATATTATCCACAGGAATGGCAGATTTAGGCGAAATAGGAGAAGCCATAAATCTATTTGAAAATAAAATTCCTGAACTGATTTTAATGCACTGTGTAACCAGTTATCCTGCAAAGGTTGAAGATGTAAATCTTAAGGTTATCAAAACTCTTAAATGTGCATTCAAACTGCCTGTTGGCTTTTCAGATCATACCTTAGGAATTGAGATGGATGTGGCTGCAGTTGCAATGGGAGCATGTGCACTGGAGAAACATTTCACACTTGATAAAAATATGGATGGTCCTGATCATAAAGCATCCTTGGAACCTGCAGAATTCAAGGAAATGGTAAATGCAGTAAGAAATGTTGAAAAAGGTATGGGAACCGGTATAAAAAGATTGACAGTTGAAGAAGCTGAAATAAAGAGAATAGCAAGAAAAAGTATCGTTGCAAATGTAAATATTGGTCCTGGAACAGTTTTAACAGAATCCATGCTCACAGTTAAAAGACCGGGATCTGGAATTGAACCCAAATATTTCAATTCATTGATAGGCAAAACAATAACATCAAAAATAAATAAAGATGATGTTTTAATATGGGATATGCTAAGATGAGTCGTAAAATACTTTATATAACTGGAACAAGGGCAGATTATGGTCTAATGCATTCGGTTCTTGATGAGATGAATAGAAACCCTAATATTGATCTGGAAGTGGTTGTAACGGGAATGCACCTTATGGAAGAGTTTGGAAGCACCATCACAGAAATTGAAAGGGATGGCTTCAAAATTCATACCCTGAATGCAGTCTACCAAAATGATGATAAATTTTCCATGTCAAGTTTTGTGGGAAAATTCATAGAACTTTTAACAAATGCCTTAAAAGAGATAAAACCGGATTTAATCATGCTTTTAGGAGATAGGGGCGAAATGCTTGCAGGAGCTATTGTGGGAGCTTATTTGAGCATACCTACAGCACATCTGCATGGTGGGGAAATCACTTCAACAGTCGATGAATATGCAAGACACGCAATAACGAAACTTGCTAACCTGCACTTTCCAGCAACTGAAAAAAGTGCTGAGAGAATAATTGCAATGGGCGAAGATCCCTCACATGTATTTACAGTGGGAGCACCAGGTTTAGATGCAATACTGAACATGGATTTAATAGGGAAAGAAGAAATAGCATTAAAGTATGGATTGGACATTTCAAAGCCCATAATTCTGATGCTACAACACCCCGTAACCTTAGAATCTGAAAATTCAGCCCATCAAATTTCAGAAACCATCAAAGCAATTTTAAATCTTAAATACCAGACTGTGCTAATATATCCTAATGCTGATGCGGGTGGTAGAAGCATAATAAAACTGATAAAGCAGTATGAAAATCTGCCGTTCATAAAATTATTTAAGAGTATTCCGAGAAAAGATTTTCTGAGTCTTATGAACATTACCAGTGTCATGGTTGGAAATTCCAGCAGTGGAATTATTGAAGCTCCTTCATTTAAGCTGCCTGTAATTAATATTGGCTCTAGACAAAAAGGTAGAGAACGAGCTTTAAATGTTGTTGATGTGGGCTATGATGCTCAGAAAATAGAAAATGCCATTAAATTTGTATTGAATGATGCAGAATTTAAGGAAAGATTAAAAAGTTGTAAAAACCATTATGGTGATGGTAATGCTTCAAAAAGAATCACCGAAATTTTAACCAGAATAGAGTTGAATGAAAAATTACTTGAGAAAGGAATAAAAGTATGACAAATGAAAGATTTGAAAACTGGAAACCCCCTGAAATTGAAGACGGAAAACTGAATAAATATAACTGGGTGGTTCAGCACAAAGATAATCTTATATTAGGATATAAATCTGATGTGGGAGCTTTCACATACATAAATGCTAAAAATAATGTTTTCATTGAAGATTACGTTCAAATCGGTTCCCACTCTTCATTATATTCAATTTCAACCATAGACAACAAGGAAGGACCTGTTGTACTTAAGAAAAACTGTAGAATTGGTAGTCATTCAATTGTAATGCCCAATGTTACAGTGGGCGAAAACTCCATTGTAGGGGCTTTCAGCTTTGTTAATAAGAACATACCTGACAACTCCCTCGCATTTGGAGTTCCAGTTAAAGTGATTCGAGAATTGACTGAAGAAGAGATAAAAAAACTTAAAGAGGAATTAGATGGCTCATAAAATACCTTTATTCAAAATATTATGGGATGAAGAAGATGTTGAAAGTGTTGGAAGAGAAATAAAGTCTGGAATGAATTGGGCTGTTGGGCCGCGCGTTGAAGAGTTCGAAAAATTGATAGCAGATTACATTGGAACAAAGCACGCAGCAGTCTTCAACTCAGGAACATCTGCTTTACATTCAGTATTAATGGCCCATGGTATAGGAAAGGCTGATGAGATTATAGTCCCCTCATTCACGTTCATAGCAACTGCAAATTCACCACTCTTTGTTGGTGCAAAACCAGTTTTTGCAGATATTGAAGGAGAAACACTGGGACTGGATCCAGAAAGTGTTGAAAAAAATATAACTGGTAAAACAAAGGCTATTTTACCCATACATTATGGTGGATGTCCATGTAAGATAGAGGAACTTCGAAAAATAGCAGATGACCATGATCTCATACTTATAGAAGACGCTGCAGAAGCCTTTGGTGCAGGCATAGGAAACAAAAATGTGGGTACATTCGGTGACTCCGCAGTTTTAAGTTTCTGTCAAAATAAGATAATCACAACTGGCGAAGGCGGAGCAGTTGTAACAGATTCCAAGGAACTATACGAGAAACTTTTACTTCTAAGATCCCACGGAAGACTGGAAACAGCAGATTACTTCACTTCAGCAGGATTATTTGATTACATAGACATTGGATACAACTTCAGAATGTCCAATATAACTGCTGCACTGGGCATATCTCAGATGAGTAAAGTGGATGACGTAATAAATATGAGAAGGAGTAACTCTGAATATTTAACACGCAGAATATTGGAAGAAACAGATCAGTTAACTCCACTGCATCCTCCAGAAGGATATAAACATGTTTATCAGCTTTACACAATTATAGCAGAACAGAGAGATGAATTAATAAGTTACTTAAAGGAAAATAATATAATAAGCAAAATATATTTCGATCCAGTTCATTTAAGCCATTTTTACAAGGAAAAATTGGGATATAATTGTGATCTTCCGGTTACAGAGGATATGGCCAGAAGAACAATCACACTTCCAATGTATCCATCCCTAAGTCAAGATGATATGGATTTCATGGCAGAAACAATTGGAAAATTCTACAGGTGATCTCATGAAATCGTTTTATGAAGACAAAATTGTACTGGTAACTGGCGGCTCAGGATCCATAGGTCGAGAAATTGTTAAAAAACTTGTGGGATTAAATCCTAAAGCCATAAGAGTACTTGACAACAATGAAACTGCGTTGTTTGACCTTGAACAGGAATTAAAATCTGATAAAATCAGGACATTAATTGGTGACATCAGAGATAAAGACAGGTTAAAAAGAGCTTTTGAGGATGTGGATATTATTTTCCATGCTGCAGCCCTTAAACATGTCCCATTATGTGAATATAATCCATTTGACGCAGTTAAAACTAATGTCATGGGTACACAGAATGTTATGGATGCTGCCTTGGATAAAAATGTTGAAAAGGTTATCCTTGTTAGCACGGATAAAGCAGTTAATCCAATAAATGTTATGGGTGCAACCAAACTTCTGGCTGAACGGCTCACAATATCTGCAAATTATTATAGGGGAAATAAAAGAACAGTATTTTCATGTGTAAGGTTTGGAAATGTTTTAAACTCAAGAGGTTCTGTTGTGCCTCTCTTTAAAAAGCAGATCAAAGATGGTGGTCCTGTTACAATAACAAATCCTAAGATGTCACGTTTTATCATGCACATCCCTGATGCAGCCAAACTCATACTTAAAGCAGGTTACTTGGCAGAAGGAGAGGAAATATTCATTCTTAAAATGCCTGCAGTGAACATAGTTGACCTTGCAGAGGTTATGGTGGAAGATCTAGCCCCAAAAAATGGTTTCAAAGCGGAAGATATTAAAATAAAAATCATAGGAAAAAGAATAGGCGAAAAGATGTATGAAGAACTCATGACCGAGGATGAAGCTTTATGTGCAGTTGAGAGTGCCAAACTGTTTATTCTGAACTCTAAAATAGATACTGATTCATGTGAAGCGATTGAATACAATTCGGACACAGTTGAAAAATTGTCTAAAGATGAAATTAGGATGATTATAAAAGATATAATATCCTAATATTTTAAATTTAATTTTTATCACATTTCCTCCTTTTTCTTATTTTATTTTCCAAAATAAAAAATAAAGAACCTAACATTACTAAAATAAGAATATTACCTATTAATGCCATTATTCCAAGTAGATATAAATTATAAATGTGTTGTAATCCTAATTTTCCGATAATTGGAGCCATTGAAATCCCTGCACCAAAAAATAGTATCTGTACCAAAAAAATGTGGTAAGAAGCTTTTCCAATGAACCCCATTAAACTTGAAATTTTTCCTGCACTTGATGGTAGGTATCTCAAGCCCACTAAACATATAATCAATGGGTAAAAAAAGGATAAAACAGTTTGTGGCTGCCATGCAGGTTGAAAATATGTTAAATTCCAATTAAAAACTGAAACTGTTATCATGTAAACAACACTTACAATTAGCCCGATTATTATAAACTTTCTTTTCAATATTGTCCTTAAATTGTTAATATCAAAGTTATCTGCAGCCCAAATGCCTAATGCGATTATAAAGAAATATCTTAGAATGCATGCTTTGTAGAGGTATGAATTATTTTCTAAAACTGGAATTTGGTTAGCTACCATCTCAAAAACAAAGCTTAAAACAAAGCTTAAAATTAATATCAAGTTGGGATTCTTTTTGTATAGATAGTATAATAAGGGAAACACGAAAACAAACTGAAATGCTATAGATATGAAGTAATTACCAGGTCCTGATAATGGCAAGTAACCTAAAATATTTAAAATTCCAATATAAAGACTCTTTTGAAGTAAAATGCCAAAAACTCCGGACAATATGAAAATGACAATAAAAGGGTAGAACAATCTCTCAAACCGACTTTTAATATAATTTTTGTTGTACATTTTATCCAAAGTCAAGTAATTGTGCCTTTTAAATGACATTGCAGCATTTAATCCCATAATGACAAAAAATATGGGTACGGCTTGATAAACAGTAAAAATTGATAATGGATTTCTAACTAAGTTCCCAGGTATTGTGTGTAAAACAATCACTGCAAGTATTGCAAGTCCCTTTAAAATATCTATTTGGAGGTAATGTTTTTTTTCATTCAAATTAACACCTGCTATGATTAATATTATTAATTTTTCTTCTCTGAGGAAGTTCATAAAGTTGGAAAAAATATTATAATTTGATTATTTCTATTGCAACACATCTAGACTACTATATTTATCAATTAATGTTGCATAACTTCAAAATTAGAGATTTAGGGATATGCTTATTTAATTATATTTAATAAATTCAAATGTGAAAATATGATGAATTTAAAGATGAAAATCTTTTCTCCCATCCCAGAACCTCCCAAATAGGTAAACCACCACTGCAATCAAAACAGCGATAAAGGTCACACCGTAATCTGCACTGGTTGTAAGTCCCAGCTGCCAGTAATTCCAGCTAAAAGGGAAGAGAAGGTACATGCCGCCTGTAAGGTGCATGAGGATGAGATCCAGGCAGTAGTGGGTTGCAACACCCAGTGAGAGGAAGAGAAATGCATTCTTCCGCTCAGGGAAGAGAAGTGCAATGATACCTGCCAGTGTGAGGGATCCAGTTGGGATGTGAACCGCCTCAAGGTAATCCCAGACATCCAGACCCAGAAACTTCAATCCCAGGGCCAGCTTCACCATATCTGGTATCAGAGCACCCACCATAACGATCATGGTGTTTTCAGGGCTGAAACTTTTAAAACGGAATCTGAGAATCCTGCAGATGGTCCATGCAACTGCAAGATGTGTTACCCAGTCCGGCATTTACCTCAACCTCCGAAATTCCATCCTGGAAATATTAAAACGCCAGTAACGCCTGAAAAGAAGTATGAAAATTATTATAACCAGGAACGAGCGCAGAAGCATGAACTTGTAATCAAAATCTGTTATAAGAAGGATTTTAGATGCTTTAACAGTGTAATTGGGCATTAAGGTTCCAAGCACTTCACCTTCATCTCCAACTTTCACTTCATGGTTTGATACAACGTGGTAGTTCACAGCAGTGCCATGGTAGTTGTCTGAGAGGAGAAAACCATCCCCGTATATCATAGTAACCCTACCAGAAACTGAAACAGTTTCTCCAAGGGGGTAATCCTTGAGTATCATGCTGCTGTCAGGGTGTTCAAGGTGTGCCTGGTAGTTGGTGTTGTAGTAAAGGCACAGGAACATTAGTAGAATCATTAAAATTGTGAAAATAAATGCACGACTTTTTAAAATAATTTTAATGCTTCTTTTGGCGTTAAATGAACTCATTGGTAATCACGAATTCCCTTTTTGAAAGATGGTTCAATGCATCGATCTTATATTTTGCCTTGAAAAAAATGAAGATCATTAGGTTGATGTTTAAGTCTTAGATTTAATATTGACTTAATCTTATAAAAATAGATATTTTAGAATTAAAAATTATTTCAGTAAACCTTTTTAATATAAAAATTAGGATTCAAATCAAAGTATTTTTAATGAAAATGTTTTAAATATTTCTAAAAAATAAAATAAAGATTCTAAAAAGATAAATAATGATTCAAATCGTTGTAATTTAAACTATCAATGTTATAACACTGCAATCTATAAAACGAAAAATCATTTACAACCTTTTTAATTATTCTGCTGCACTGGTTAGCTGGTATGCATCGTATGCTGCGTATAACGCGAATAGGAATGATATTATACCTATCATGGAGCTTATAGCGCCTACTAACAGACCGAGTACTATTGCAACTACAAGGAATATTAAACCTTTCTTAGTTTCACCAGCAATGATCTGACCTAATCCAGGAATTATGAAAGAAAGTATTGCTGCTATTATTGGGTTAACCATACGTTTCACCTCCCTCTCTTTTTGATACAAGTTATGCGTGTACTTTTATATTTAACTAGTTCTATATGGATAAATCTTTCGGTGATGCATAAAAATGCAGTTATTTTAAAAGAAACAGTATCTATATCTATTAAATTTCATATGCATCTGAAATATTAATTTAATATAAATTCCAGAGGATTTACTACTGTTTTGGTGTATTGAACTTGGGGATAGAATTCATTAAACTGGAAGATTCAAAATCTGCAGCAGAAAAAGCCACAAAGAAGCTTTAAAATCCTCGGATACACTCGTTTTGTCCATGATTTTCTTAACTGAGAGCTAAAACCCGGAAATCGTTATAAAAACTGCTAAAAAATTATTCAGGGGCTTTTAAACTAAAAACTATTACATGGCTGATTTTTTAAGGGACACCCAGAATCTTTCCATTATAAAAAAAATTCCAACTACCAAATATACATACTTTTTAAAAAACATATTATTAAACAATGGGGGATGATATTATGGGTGAAGTGGAATTCAACAACGAGAATGTGATGAAATGCATGTGCTCGGGATGTCCTGTACAGGGTACAAGTGAATGTGTTAAGGGGAAACTGCAGAAGATGCAGGAGATAATGTCGGAAGACATAGATATTGCAACTGTCATTGGACCTGAAGATGTTCCTGGGCTTTACTGTGCAAGCAGTGAGGCAAGCTGCACGGATCTCTACTACCATGAAGAGTGCAAGTGTGCAGAATGTCCAGTGTTCAAGGAAAACGATCTCATGAGTGGTAAACCCGCAGGATACTACTGCAGGGATGGAAAGGCACTTTAAAACCTTATTTTTTTTATTTTTTTTAAAGAAGAAAAACTTTTTGATATTCCATATCAACCCGGGGGGGCTTAATTTTAACTTTAAAATCCCAAATGTTTCTAATTTGACCTTAAACCCTATTTTTAAATCCAAATTACGTTGTATCCCCTAATAAAAACGATTCTGAGTAACTCTTACAAAAGAGTAACTCTTACAAAAAGGTTGAGCATCTTAATTAATGATAATAAACAAAGTATATGTAGAAATTAAAAGGCGTCGTATGAATTATCAGATTTAGTATAATATTTTAATGTGTTGTCTTAAAAACTGGGGTCTTTAAAATGATCGGCAAAAAAGAACTTGTGGATATGATAGAAAACTCAGAATTAGAGAGGGTACCTGGATATAAGGATCTTTGGGAGAAACATATTTATTTAGACGATAATAATCTGTTGATCGTTGGCTATGAAGAGGAAGAGGCAACTGATAAACAAGATCCTAAAGAAGAAACTATTAAAAACTATTACTGGTATTGGGAGCTTAGAGATTCACAAACATGGGATGTTATATTTGAAGATCATGATAAAAAGTTTAGTTTTTGCGAATCTGAAATGGGAACCTACAGCGACCAAGATCGTATAGAAGACGTAGTTGGCGATATTGATGAGGCAGAAGTATGTGCCTGGAGTGAAAAAGACTTGATTGAAGATATTTCTGAAGATATCGCAGATAAAGTACTTGAATGGTTAAAAACTTTAAAAGAAAAGTAAATCTGATTTTCACGGTTAAACTGACCTCCATGATACTTTAACACATTCAACATCAAATTTTCAGGTTTTAAGGGAATCCGTTATGATCCTTTGTCTAAAATCTCTTTTCTAGGTTCAAATAACCAAATCCCAAGAGTAGAACCCATATGGTGGTATGAAATTTATTCTAAACTTCATTCACCACCAATGTAATATGATGTGCTTAAAATATAATAATTCCTGCAATGTTACCGATAATTAAAAGGGTATCCCCAACAATACATATACGTGTTGATGGTTTTTTTGGAGCAGACATTTTTTTCTGTTTTATCATGAGATCTTAATTGACATATTTGATCAATTATTACCTATTGATCAATTATTAAAATTGTAATTATAAAAAAAATATGAGGTGTTTGAATGGTTAATTATTGGCTTTGGGTATCTAAAGATGGTGGTATGGATGATAATGATGAAGTTGGTTCCAGTCAGAGATGGAATGGTTGTGATCACGATACAGAAATCGGAGATTATGCACTGATCTACAGGATATCACCCTACAAACATATTAAATATTTAGTAGAAATTACTAAAGACTCCTTTCTGAACACCAGTAAATTACCCGATGAAGAATATTACTGTGAATTCAAAATAGTATCTAATTTTGAAAATGAACTTGAATTAAAGGATATGAAAGAAGAAGAAGAATTAGCTGATTGGTATCCTCTAAAAAACAAATTCCATAAAAAGATGTTCCCAGTGGCTGAAGATTACTGGAAAATCTTAGAGGGAATGATCAAATCTAAAAATCAGCCACCAAAAGATGTTTCTTAAATTAACATCCCTTTTTTTGCCATATTTTGGATAGAATAGAAGTTTAAATCCCTTAAAACTGCAGATACATCTTCTAGGTTCTTTAAAATTCAAAGCTTGCGAAGTGCATTTTTGGCAGCATTTTGTTCTGCTTCTTTTTTACTCCCACCAGAACCTTTTCCGTAATTTTTACCGTTGATCATCACTACCATGGTGAAGGTTTTATTATGGGGTTCTCCTTCTTCCTGGATCAGCTCATAGTTTATATCAGCAGCGTCATGATCACATAACTGTTTCAACTCAGATTTATAATCATGAAAAAAAACATCCCCATTCTTTATATGTGGGAGCACTGTTTTTGAGAGAAATTCTTTCACAGTGTCCAGGCCATGATCAAGGTATAAAGCCCCAACAAAGGATTCAAACACATCACTTGTAACTGAATCAATTTCTCGTCTTGCTAATTTTTGACCAGTACCTATTTTTACATACTGATCCAGTCCTAATTCCATGGAATAACTATGGAGTGCTTTTTTACACACGTAATTGGAACGTGTACGGGTTAATTCTCCTTCAGTTAAATTAGGGCCCATGTTGTAGAGAAATTCAGACACCACCAGATCCAGTACTGAATCACCTAAAAATTCTAATCTTTCATAACATTCACTGAGGCCATTTTCATTTGAATAGGACTCATGAAGAAAGGCCAGATCATAGAGATGATTATCAACGGGTTTAATTGAAAATTTTTTCAGTAGCTGCATAGGTTTCAATATGTACCCTGGATAATTTACAGTTTATTAAAACTTGATCCTCAGATCTCATCTTAGGATAATTTATAATAACTGCATTAAAGAAATATTACTGGAATTGTTGAAGTGGTTTTTTCAATTCGTTGTTATAGGTAAAAAAACTCATAAACTTAAATGGAATTTGAAATTTCTGCATGGAAAGGGGGAATAGTTCGTATGGTTTCCATTTCTGATCTGGAGAAAATGAGGGATAAGAGGGATATTCCAAACCTTATAAAAGTATTGGATGTAACCGAAGACAAAAAGGCTCGAGAAAAGGCTGCTTACATCCTGGGTGATATAAGGGCTGAAGAAGCTGTGAAACCTCTGATCTCAGTATTAAAGGATGATCACTGGCCTATTCGTAAGGCCGCTACTCTGTCTCTAGGCAGAATTGGGGATAAAAGGGCAGTTGAACCTTTAATCAAGGTTTTAGGGGATGATTACTGGCACGTTCGTGAGACAGCTGTCCTGGCTTTAGGTGCCATTGGAGACAAACGGGCTGTGGAACCCATTATAATGGCCTTAAAAGACGGCTCTTTAAACGTTAAATGTGAGGTGGTGGATGCTCTTGGAGTTTTAGGTGACAAAAGGGCTTTGGAGCCGTTAATGGATATTTTAAAGGAAGAGGATTACATCTTACGGGCCTGCACTGTAACTTCACTGGGTAAAATAGGTGATAACCTGGCTGTCAAGGTTCTTTTAAATTCTTTGGAAGATGAAAACTTCTTCGTCCGGGTAAACGCTGCCAATGTCCTGGCAACCATAGGTGATGAAACTGCACTTCCAACCCTTCAGGAGGCCTTAGATAATTCAAAGGGAGAATCCCATGAATTTGAAAGAGCTCTTAAGGAAGCCATGAATAAGATCAGTGCAAGAAAAAAGAAGAAAGCTTAAAAATATTTTTTTTTATTATAAATTCTCTAGAAACCTATTTTTTCATGAACCCTTGAAATTTGGGTATAAATTGGGAAAACTGTATTATAACGAGAAGTTTCATAATTGATCCCAGGGATTTATTATGAACACGAAAAAAATGGCAATTTGTTCTGTGATCATGGTACTGGGGATCCTTGGATCCTATTCTCTTATTGATAATGCAATGACAGAGACCAATGCTGCCACCAATAATCAAAACCAAACTTCAAGTAATACAGTTTCAGCTGCAACGAGTACAGAAACCACAACTGTTAACGGTGGAACAGTGCCGGAAAAACCCGGTGGAAGCAACTCATCTGGATCAGCACCTCCTGGTGGTTCACAAGCACCTGGAGGTGCATCCCAGGACAGCAGTGCAAATGTTGTGACTGCAGGTGCCTACGTTGTGGATGGTACAAAAACTGCTGATTCATTTAATCATGCAGTGGGAGAATTCCTGGCAATGTTTGGAATGGGCTGGTACGATATAAGCGAAACAGGGAAAACCTACACCAGCACAGTAAGCGACCAATCAGCCATTGTTGTAAATGGAAGTGGATCACTCAGCATAGATGGGGCAACAGTTACCAAGAATGCAGGTACAGCATCCAGTGAAGAAAACAGTAATTTCTACGGAGTAAACGCAGCGCTACTTGCAAAAAACGGTAGCAAACTAAAGGTAACCAACACCAAGATAACAACTGGTGTGGATGGAGCTAACGCAATCTTTGCAACTGGAAACAACTCCAAAATAGTAACCACGGCAAACTCCTCAAGGGGATTGGATGCAACCTACGGTGGAACCATAATAGTAAACAACATCAAAATAACAACCAGCGGAGCCCACTGCGCAGCACTAGCAACGGATCGTGGAGAAGGAACAGTAACTGTAACTGATGGAGTGTTGAAAACCCGGGGAGAAGGATCACCTGGAATCTACTCAACAGGAACCATAACAGGAACCGACTTAACATCCACGGCTACAGGAAGTGAAGCAGCGGTGATCGAAGGTAAAAACAGCGTAACCCTTACCAACTCAGATATAACAGGATACAAAAAGTACGGTGTGATGATCTACCAGAGCACATCTGGAGATGCAGCAGAGGGAGAGGGAACCTTTAACATGACTGGTGGATCGATAACTGCCAAAACAGACCCCTATTTTACTCAACCAACACCATAGCAACCATTAACCTAGAAAATGTGAAACTAACAGGAAACAGCACACTCCTGAAAGCAGGTGCAGACAGCTGGGGAACCAGTGGTTCAAACGGAGCAAATGTAACATTGAACGCTAAAAAGCAGGTATTAAGCGGTTCAGTTGAAGCAGACAGCATCAGCTCCTTAACCTTAAATATCCTAGACGGCAGTAAACTCACAGCCACCATCAACGCTAACAACACAGCACAATCAGTTGTACTGAATCTATCCTCAGATTCAACATGGACTGTAACTGGAAACTCCTACCTAACAGGACTAACAGATGCAGACAGCAGCCTCTCCAACATAGACGACAATGGATACACTGTATACTACGACAAATCAAACTCAAAAAACAGCTGGCTCAATGGAAAAACAGTAACACTGAAAGACGGTGGAAAACTCACACCAATTTGATCTTGTTAAGGGATAAACATGTTTTTTCCCTTAAATATTTCTTTTTTAATGTTTCATCAAATTACAAAAAAAATTCACGCATATGATGTGTTCTTGGATAAATTGAAAATCTGTAAAATAATATTTAATTTATATACATTCTTAATCATGTTATTTGTCTTCAGTGAAATTAAACTTTTTTCTAAAATTTAGTTAAAATACTCTAAATGGATCAGTAGGGCTATATCTACCGATCAATTTACTCCAATTTCTCTTAGATTTATTTTATATGATTTTTTTGAATTTAATTAATAAAATATGGGTTGAAATCTTCATTTTGTTATATCATGATTTCGTAACCTGTGGGCTATTGTTCATGCTACTTTGTTATAGGCTGGTTTGGTAACCGTGGGATAAGTAAAAGTTCACTTCTTCGTTATATCATGGTTTAACGAAATTAAATTTCATATAAATTTCGCGAAAAAATGAATATTGAAACTTATTATAGTCCCATACATGTTAAAAATCACCATATTTTTTAAATAAGTTTAATAATAACTTTTATTTGAATTTAGAACTTAATTAATCTTTGAACTATTGTTTTTTGCAAACCTTCTAAATATTGGTAATACTATGGATTTTTTAAGGTGTTATCAGATTTTGATAAAACAAAGAAGTGGGACAATATTTGTTGCCCGGGGCTTAATAAGGAGGAATGTTTTTAGCCTTTGATTCCAAAGAGGAATCTGACCCCCTTGATCCTTCTGACCACTTCAATGGTGGCTATGGTGAATACGAAACTCAACGCCATTGTGAGGATTACTTGGAGGGCCATCATGCTGGGTACCCATCCAATGATATAGTAGGCAAAGAGGTTGACCCATATTATGTGGAAAATGTAGATGGGGAAGGATGCTGCTGAAAGGTAGAGTGTTTTAGGGGTTTTGAATTCCAGGTAATGTTTACCCATTCCCATCACACCCAGGACTCCCAGCCACAGGATAACATTGGCGTAGAGTTTCATCAGGAATAATGATATTATCAAGGTGGATGTGGCAGCACTGGCAGCGTCTCCCGATGAACTTAGGATAGATAATGCCATTACCACATATATCACGGTTAAAACCACAAAGGAGATGAAAAGTGGCCATCTTTTATCTTCCAGTTTTTCCTGCACACTGTCATCCGACAGTAAGAAGTAGCCGGCAAGAAAGAGTAATAAGAACTGTACTATGCTTTTATCCGGATATAAATTGAGGAAAAAGCTACCAATAGTCAGGGGGATAATCCCCAGTAATAGTTTAGGCACGGTCACTTTTTCTAGGGGTATTCTCCATTTCCCTTTTTTGTATTTCATGATAAGGGGCAGGGCCACCACGGAGATTATGAAGAGGTATAACAGGAACCATAGGGGGCCTACAATTATCCCGTTCGCCAGGTTCTCCAGGGGATGGCTGAAAATAGATAGCCAGAGGGAGGGGAAACTCCCGGTGTATCCACTGTAAAGGAAGCCAAAGTAAACACTCACGGGTATTACCAGAATAGCACCGGCCACTGTGGGGAGGAGGAGTTTTGATACTCTTTCTTTCAGGTACTGCTTTGCATCCCTCCTTTTCAGAGAATAGTAAGTGGCGATACCTGCAATGGCAAAGAGTAGTTGCATGAACCAGGGTGCGAAGGTTAAGATAAAAGCATTGGCAATACTTGAGTTGGCAACGTGGAAGTAGTATGATCCAATGCTGCTGTACATAAGTAACACATGATAGGGGAACAGGATCAAAATTATAAGCCAACGTAGATTATCAAGATAATATTTTCTCATTTTATAACTCTCCTAGTAACAAGTTTAGTAACAGATTATCTTCAAAAAGATAGAAGACCACATTTTACTCCTTATAGAAATATTGGGAGTATGTAATCCTTCTATAATTAGAATGATGCGTTTATCCATAGTAATATCTTTAGAAGTTAATATAATTTGTTATAAAATGAAAAACAAAAAATTTAATAGATTTATACACTAATATTATTTAAAACTTTATTTTAAATCATTGATGAAGGCAGATTCTGCTGGGTTTTTTAAAAAGTTTATACAAATTAGGAGACAATTAATGCATCACTTGACATCTAAATTGGTGATTTACAAAAATATCAACAAAGATAGTATCTTGTTTAGATTATCCAATATCTGCCAACGATTTGAGGCAGAGGACTATGTGATGGAAGATCTGATTTCAGATATTTATATCGAAATCAATCGTCTGCTTGATATTTCAACGCTTTATGGCTTTGACAAAAATTTGTGGCACAATTATCTGGCTTTTATTCTATTCATGACTGAAAACCCCTTTACCCTTGTTTCGGAAAAAGTTGGAACCAACGAAGGTACCGTAAATAAATTTGCCAGGAACGATTTTGGCATCTTCAAGCAATTGTTTGACTACGACTTTTCTAAAATAGAAAAGGAACTGGACATTGACTGCTTTACGATTATCACGAATTATAATGCTGTGGTGAAAAGTGAACAGATCTTCAACAAGAGCGTAAGTGAAAAAGTTCAAAAACTCAGTTATGCCATTGAACAGGCTAAAGATGACGAGGAGCTATACAAAATCGTTACAGATTTCTACAAAGCATATGGTGTTGGAGAATTGGGACTAAATAAAGCTTTTCGTATTTCAACTGATGATAAGTCCGGAATCCTTTGCCCCATCACAACGACCAGTGACATGATACTGGATGATCTGGTTGGCTATGAATCCCAAAAGAAAGAACTGGTGCAGAATACAGAAGCCTTCGTTGAAGGGCGCAAAGCAAACAACGTTCTTCTCTATGGTGATGCCGGCACTGGCAAATCTGCAAGCATAAAGGCAATCCTAAATCAGTATTACAGCCGCGGTCTCCGCATGATAGAGGTCCACAAACACGAATTCAAGGAACTACCAAAGGTCATTGCAGCCATAAAAAACAGAAACTATCGTTTTATAATTTATATGGACGATCTGTCTTTTGAAGAGTTCGAAATTGAGTATAAATATTTGAAGGTAGTTATGGAGGGTGGTTTAGAGACAAAACCTGAAAACGTACTCATCTATGCAACATCCAACAGGCGCCATTTGATCCGGGAAACTTGGAGTGATAATTCGGATATGTCCCAGGATGAACTGCATCGTTCCGAGACTGTGAATGAAAAACTATCCCTGGCGGCGCGGTTCGGCGTGACAATTGGTTACTACAATCCCCAGAGGAAAGAATATTTCAACATAGTCACAACGCTTGCAAGGCGACACCCTGAAATCAAACTGGCAGATGAAGAACTGAGATCGGCAGCAAGTAAATGGGAAATGCGTCATGGTGGAATGTCAGGACGTACAGCACAGCAGTTCATAGATTCATTGCTTGGAGCTCTTGATCCATCTTGATTCGTTTTTAGAAGATAAAATATTTCTATACAAAATATCTAATGAATGTAATTTTATTTGATGAAATTGTGACTCAAACAATTGTATTAATGTAGGTAATTCCATGAGAACAGCATATCTATTGGTATTTAACGGTTTATCTGATTGGGAACCCGGCTTAGCAGTGGCTGAAATCAACAAATCACGAGATTATACTGTAAAAACAGTTGGTTTCAACGAAGACACCATAGTGACCATGGGCGGGGTTTCTATAATTCCAGATTGCACCATTGATGAAATTGATTACAGTAATGCTGCTATTATCATTTTGCCAGGTGGAGAAATGTGGGAAAACGATCCAGTGACGGATCTGGTTCCTGTGGTTGAAAAATTCATAAAGAAGGGTATACCCGTTGCAGCCATCTGTGGAACAACTGTTTTTTTAGCCAGACACGGATTTCTTGAGGACATCAAACACACCAGTAATGGGAAATCATACCTTCAGAACTTAGTAGGAAAATATAAGGGTAATGATCTGTACGTTAACAAGCCCTCTGTTTCTGATAATGGGATAATTACCGCCAATGGAATTGCTTCTCTGGAATTTGCCAGAGATGTGCTTGGTGAACTTGGTGTTTATGATAAGGATACCTTAAACGTGTGGTATGATTTTTTTAAAAATCCACAGTTGAATGAATAACACTTTTGCTTCTCATCTAAACCCCATTTTCTCCTGAACTGTAGCTTCTCTTCAGCATTCATCCAATGACTACCATCACAATATAATTTGTTATCTGATTTTTCACATCAACCGGTTACTTGCCTAATACAGAATGGCATCAGAGGAGTCTATTGGGAAAGGTTTGGGTACTCTCTTTTTTTTTTATATTATGTGTTTTTGTGAATAGTTCTGTTTGTTGTGGTTGAACAGTTTTCGTGTTTATTGGATATTTTTTGTATTCATTTATCAATTTAGAGGGTAATATATCATTTTTGTTTTCATATTCCAATTAATATATTGTAAAACTGTTTAATTTAAAGTGTTATCTCATATGGAGTTGATATTTATTGTAAATTGTTTTTATTCGCTTTAATTAGCCGTATTTTTAGGATAAAATCAGAAGTTTTATTTACTGTGAATGTATTATGTTGATTTGGATATGATACTATGATAATATTTTATCCAGAACGAGCATGAAGGAGGTGAAAAAGACCAATGGAAACCAAAAACAAACAAATAATCATTAAATTTCCTTTATTATTGTTAATGTGTGTGGTGTTGTTCTCTTTTGGTGTTAGTGCTGTAAGTGCAGCTGGTACAGATAATTCCACAATCTATGTTAATACACAAGGAGATGACACATGGGATGGATTATCTCCAGTTTATAATACTACAAGCGGGCCAAAAAAGACTATAACAAATGCCACAGGCACGGTAGCAGTAAATGGAACAGTTCACATAGCACAGGGAACCTATAATGAATCTGGAATAAACATCAACCAGAACATGACCATCACGGGTGAAAACCAGGACAACACTATAATCAACGGACAACAAAGTGGAAACAGTATATTCTACGTAGGACCTGGAATAACAGTTACCATAACCAACCTAACACTAAGAAACAGCACTGCATTTAATGGTGGAGCGATCTACAATCAGGGTAATTTAACAGTGACAAACTGCACACTCACAGGCAACACTGCAACAAATTATGGTGGAGCAATCTACAATGAGGGTAGTTTAACAGTTACAAATTCCACATTAACAGGCAACACCGCAAGTAATGGTGGAGCAATTACTAATATGAATGGTAATTTAACAGTAACAAGCACCATAATTAACAACAACGTAGCCAATGATGGTGGAGCAATCAGCAATTATGGTAATTTAACAGTAACAAACTCCCTAATTAACAACAACAGTGCAGCATCTTACGGTGGAGCCATAGAAAATTATGGAACTTTAACTTTAACTAAAAGCACACTCACAGGCAACAGTGCATCATCTTCCGGTGGAGCGATCTTCAATGCGATGATGGGTACTTCAACAGTTACAAACTGTACACTCACAGGCAACAGTGCATCATTTACCGGTGGAGCAATCTTCAATGGTGGTGGTAGTAGTGTAACAGTTACAAATTCCACACTCACAGGCAACACTGCAACAAATTATGGTGGAGCGATCTACACTTATGGTGATGTAAGAGTTACAAACTGCACACTTAAGAACAACACTGCAAGAAATAATGGTGGAGCAATCTGCAATGATGGAGGTAATGTAACAGTTACAAATTCCACACTTAGTAAGAACAATGCAACAAATGGTGGAGCAATCTTCAATAGCTATTATCTTACTTTAACAGTTACAAACTGCACACTCGCAGGCAACAGCGCAACAAATGGTGGAGCGATCTACAATCGTAACTATCAGGTTACGGTTGTTAGTTTTAGTAGTATCGTGAATAACACTGCAAGTCTTGGTAGTGCTATTTATAATGAATATGGTGTTATAGATGCTAAGTACAATTGGTGGGGTTCTAATGATCCTGTGTGGGCAAATCTCATATATCAAATGTCAAATCCCATAAACTGGTTATACATGACAATAAATACAACACCAACTATTATTAACAACACTCAAAGCAGTTTAGTCACAGTTAGCTTCAACAACGTCTGTGATGGCACTACGTTTACTTCATTCGATCCTAGTACAGGTCACATACTTGATGGAACACTTGTAACCTACAGCAGTACTTTGGGAAGTTTCAATCCTGCAACCGCCACAACGGTTAATGGTATTGCAACATCAATATTCACTGCAAAACACGGAGGAACAGGTAATCTCAATGCAACTACAGATAATCAAACAGTTATGCAGCTCTTAACTGTGAATCCTGTATCGTACCTGTACTTGAACACTACAACATCCAAAAAGAACCCAACTGCTGGTGAAACCTTTATATTGACCTATAAATTGGGTAACAGTGGACCAGATGCTGCAAGTAACGTGACCATAACCATACCTGTACCTGAGAACTTTGAAATATCCAAGATATCTGGTGATGGTAGTTGGATCTACAATGAAACGATGAGAACGATAACCTGGACATTAGTGAACGTTCCAAAGGGTGATCCTTACCTTTACATCACAGGAAAAACCACAAGAGCAGGAGTCTACTCATTTGGTTCATCAATAACTTCAGATACCTACAACATCAACACAGAGGGCGTAACTCCATTAACCATCAATGCAGCAAGCAGTACAAATACAAACAGCACAACAGACAACACAGCCTCAGTGAACGCAGCAAGCAACACAGTAACAATGCAGAATACAGGTATGCCAATAGCAGGACTAGTACTGGCTATTCTAGCTGTTCTTGGAGGAATGTTCACACCAAGAAAAAAATAAACCCCATTTAACCTTTTTTTATTCTTTTTTTTAAGGATCAAGATACTGAATTGTGCACGCAAAGAAGGAGCTTTAATTTTGAATTCTACATTAAAAGGTGAATTACTACTTTCATAGTTGGATAATGATAACCAGAATGTCAACTATCATGTAACCTAAATTCCAATTTTTTTCTTTTCCTGTACATTCTTAGGCAACCACCAATAACTATGGGGATGATTTTTTTAGCTTGTGATACCTTTTAAAACCATAGAACCATCTTATTGACCAGAGGATGTGAAATGCAGCCCACCAGAAAATTCCAATAAAATACACAATGACCCCTAAAAAGATGTTAATAAATGCTACCAGTAAGAAAAGAATGGGATTTCTGTAAAAAAATGAGGTAACTCCAATAAATTCTTGTATACTTGATGAGAAGAGGATGGTTGGACTAACACCTATCAGGATCCATATTACTAGGGCAAAAAATCCTATAATGATCCTTACCACGGCTCTGGCGGGTGATAACTGTTTTTCCAGCTGTGAGGATAATTCCTTCTCCTTGTTAACTCTGTCCTTTTTACTTTCTTTCAACTAATTACACCACGATTACCTATTAAAAATCAAGGATATTGATAACCTATTTATTTTCCATCCATTGCGCTTTGTACTGAAATCATTTTTATCTAAGCATGAAAAATAGGAAAAAAGTAGGGAAGTTTTATGATGTCCACTCACAATTCAGCCAATGGTCCCTTTAATGCCCATGAAACACCTGTTCAGCTTCTGAATAGGTACACTCCGTATACGAGTAGGATTACGACCATGATCCAGTACAAATACAATATGAAATTAGGTAGTGCCAGATACAGTATTGCTAACAGAACAGCCACAACAATCATCAATAAACCAGTGTTTTTTTCGTTCACAGTTAGACCTCCAAATATCTTTAATAATATATTAGGATTGTATATGTTATATTTTTTTTGCAGAAGTTATGCTGTTCTTTAAAACTTCAAAAACCTCATTCTGGATCCATTGGGGTTAGATGTTTGCACTCATTTTCAATTAAAAAAATTTCACATCCATTTCATTTTTTTTCCTGTTATCCATTCTGGCATACAATCACCATGATAACTATAATGAATTAGAAAGGTGTACTCAATCGTCAGTAAAATATACTAACTACAGTTTTATAGATTGGTACTAGAAAGAGTATTCTGTTAATATGAGCTTTGAAAATTTTGATGAATAACCTGTTAATGAAAAATTGAATAAAAAAAGGATAGTTTATTTGAAAAATAAAAAATAGTTTTAAGTAAAAAAAATCAAATTTGAACTTAATTTAAGTGTAATTATTCTTCTACGTCAACAAGCTCGCCGTATTCAAGTTCAAGCTGGCAACCTTTAGGACCGCAGCAGAAGTGCTGTAATTCAAACTGTACTAACACTATTTCACCTCCTTTGAACAAAGGATATACTCTATCAAGACTTTGAAAGAGATTTTATTATTTTTTTTTGACTGGAAACTATCTGGTTTTTTCTTAAAGAAACTTCAGAAACATTTCCTTCAACAACTTAATATTGGCCCGGTAGGTATATGTATTTGATCGTCAGAAAAGTGTATCGAACTACAGTTTTATACACAAAACTAACCTTTGAAGTTTATGTAGAAACCTTTATTATGGTTGTTTAATATAAAATTGAATAATGAAAGCAGAAGTTGACAGTGCCACTGAGATCACTGAGTTAAAATCCAAGCTGGATCTCATGCACAGGGATATAAAGCGGATGATGGAAAATTCCAACAAAGAATACCTTGATCTCATGCTAAAAAACCTTAAAAAGGATTTTTTAAACTGCATAACTGCCCATATTTCAGAGGACATTGAAAACAGCCTTGAGAGGGGAATGGTTGAGAAGTGCCAGATGAGGGAAACCTGCAAATCCAAGTTCACAGAGCTTCTGGAAAGGAATGCTGACCTAATAAAACAGGATAAAGTTCCAGAGACCCAAGTAACCGAGTCCAAAGGGGAATTGAATAATTTAAGGGCTGAAGCACCCTTCAATAAATGTGATGTCTGCTTTTTGGAGGTTACAGATGTCTTTGAAAAACAGCTGAAACTCATGCGATCCCTACACATTTACAACGGGCCCGAAGAGATTAAAATGGATATATCTGACATATCAGAGGATATTCTGGTCAGGGATGTCTTTGAACCCCTCTCAAACAGGCAGAGACTTCAGATAATGAAGGCAGTTGCAGTGGAAACCAAAACCTTCACATCCTTATCCCAGCTCACAGGATTAAGGGGAGGAAACCTTATTTTCCACATTCAAAAGCTCCTGGATAGCAATATGATAATTCAGAGACATGAACGCGGTGATTACATGATCACAGAGAAGGGCTACAAAATCCTGAAGACAGTATCCCAAATTGGATGCATGTTTGAGGATGCTCCAGAGCCTGAAACATTAAAAGCATAATCATATGTGTGATCCAAATCATTAAAAGTATAAATTTATATAATACTTTTGTTCTATACTAATAAAACAAATGATGGGTTTAGGTGATACTCATGAAGAGAGATGTTATCAGGATCAACGAGGAAAAGTGCACAGGTTGTGGAGATTGCATTCCAGGATGTCCCGAGGGAGCCCTGCAGGTAATAGATGGAAAGGCCAGACTCATCAGCGACCTCTTCTGCGACGGGTTAGGGGCCTGCATTGGAACCTGCCCCCAGGGAGCAATAGAAATTGAGGAGAGAGAAGCAGAACCCTACGATGAGTCAAAAGTCATGGAAAATATTGTAAAAGCCGGACCCAATGTTATAAAGGCCCATCTGAAGCACCTCAATGATCACGGAGAGAAAAATCTTCTAAAGCAGGCAATTCATGTTTTAAATAATAAAGGCATTGATGTACCTGATTACGAAGAAGAGACATTAGCATGTGGCTGTCCAGGATCAATGACTCAGGATTTAACTAAAACACGGTCTGAAAATGTTGAAACTTCTGTGAAAATCAGTCCAGAACTTGGAAACTGGCCAATACAGCTCCAGCTTCTAAACCCAAACGTCCCCTACCTGAAACATGCGGATCTGTTGATAGCTGCTGACTGCGCACCATTTGCCTACCCCAACTTCCATCAGAGGTTTTTAAGGGACAAAGTTCTCATAATATTCTGTCCAAAGCTTGATCAGACCATAGACCAGTACGTTGATAAACTGGCTGAAATCTTCAAGAAGCAGGACATAAAATCCATCTCAATAGTGCACATGGAGGTTCCATGCTGTTCAGGTATTGAGGTTGTAGTTAAAAGGGCATTGGAAAAGGCCCAGAAGAACATTATCATCAAGGATTACACTATTTCCATAAATGGGGAAATAATATAGGTGTGAAAATTAAATAAATCTAATTTTTATCTCTTTTTTTTTAAAATCTAAATTTGCAATGAATTATTGGAGTGGATCTTAATGATTCTTTTTGATGTGTGTTTAACAAAACCATTATAATCCTATTAAAAACAAAAATTATACCATCAGATAGATCTGTATCAAACCAATTTTTATGGATTTCTTTCTTAAAAAAATGGGGTTGATAACATGTCAAAGGTTGTACACTTTGAGATACCTGCAGAGGATATGGAGAGAGCTTCTAAGTTCTATGAAAATGTGTTTGGATGGGAGATCACAAAATGGGAGGGTCCCTTTGATTATTGGCTCGTAAAAACTGGAGAAGAGGATGAGCCCGGTATTGGTGGGGCCATAATGCCCAAGGAATCAGGTGATGTAATCAGGAACGCCATCAGTGTTGATTCCTACGAGGAATTTGCCAAGAAAATTGAGATGGAAGGTGGAAAAATGCTCACTGAAAAAATGGGAGTTCCAGGTATTGGCTACACTGGATCCTTTCAGGATACAGAGGGGAACATCCTCCTGATAGTGGAGTTTAAGGTGGAGTGATCCCAATTCTTATTTTTTATCTAAATTTTTCATTAGTCTCTTAAAATTTAATCAACATTTAAATAAACTTTTTTTATAATTAATTTTTATTTATCTGAAGTTGATTAGTTAATTCTACTTTTTAAATACCTCTTAAGAAAAAATTTCTTATTATCAGCCTTCTTTTGATAATTTTTGCCTGTTCCGGGTTTACACCATCTTTTTCAAACCCAAATAAAAACCTTTATATATGTTCAATTGAACAGTTATTCATATGAAGATTGAAAGTGATGATGGAACCTGTGAAGTTAAGTGCATACACAAAGACTCAGTCATGGAAGTTAAATCCAAAATGTTAAGTGAAGAAACCTTCCAGAGCATAGCTTCAGATTTTAAGATGCTTGGAGATCCAACCAGGGTTAAAATACTCCATGCCCTATCTAAAAAGGAGCTTTGTGTCTGTGATCTTGCAGCCCTACTTGGTATGACTGATTCTGCAGTATCTCACCAGCTACGCCTACTTCGAGAGAGGAACATGGTTAAATTCCAGAAAAAAGGAAAAATGGCCTACTATCAACTTGCAGATCAACACGTTATACAGTTAATAAAGATGGAGTCAGAACATGCCAGAGAATGCCGATAAACATGAAAACCACACATCCTGCAGCTGTTCCTGCCAGGAAGATGTGTTTGAAGAAAGGGAATCCATATGGAACAGAAAAAACATCGCAATAATCACAAGCAGCGCAGTTCTACTCACCATTGGTATTCTCCTTGAAAACTTCACAGGCCACCAACTAATTGCACAGGTCCTTTTTCTCATGGTTGTTCTAATTTCAGGATACGAAATCATAAAGGAAGGGATTGAGGAACTTTTAGGGGGAGAATTCAGCATAGACCTCCTCATTACCATTGCAGCAGTAGGGGCATTTTTAATTGGACACGGTGTGGAAGGGGCATCTGTGGTCTTTTTGTTTTTCATAGCAGAGTTTTTAGAAAGTTATGCCGGTGAAAGGGCAAGAAATTCCATGGCTTCCTTGCTGAAGATAGCACCTGAAACTGCAACTGTAAAAAAAGGTGACAGTGAAGAGGTTCTTCATGCCCACGAGGTTGAGGTTGGGAACATGGTGGTTGTGAAGCCTGGAGACAAGATACCCCTTGATGGAATCGTTATAAATGGTGCATCATCAGTTAACCAGGCACCAATAACAGGTGAAAGCATGCCCGTTGGAAAGTATCCGGGACTAACTGTTTTTGCAGGTACCATCAACCAGGAGGGTTATCTGGAAATTGAGGTAACCAAAAGGTCCACTGAAACTGTAATATCCAGGATAATAGAGCTTGTCAAAGAGTCCCAGAAAAACAAGTCAAAAACAGAGGCTTTCATAACTCGTTTCGCCCGCTACTACACGCCCACAGTGATACTGGCAGCAGCAGTTGTTGCAACGGTCCCACCATTAATATTCGGACTTTCCTTTGAAGAATGGTTTTACAGGGCCCTGGTTCTCCTGGTTGTTTCATGTCCATGTGCACTTGCAATATCAACACCTGTATCCATGGTTTCAGGTATAACTTCCGCAACAAAAAACGGGGTTCTCATAAAAGGGGGACAGTTCATAGAAGAAATGCAGAACGTAAAGCTCATGGTCTTCGATAAAACAGGAACCCTGACAGAGGGCAAGCTTGAGGTAACAGATGTGAAGAGCTTCAACAACCACTCCCAAAGGGAGGTTCTGGAGGTGGCAGCATCCTTGGAATCCCGATCCAAACACCCCCTTGCAGAACCCATCCTGAAAATGGCTCAAAAGGAAAAGATCTCCCTTAAAGATGTTTCAGACTTCAAATCAATAGCAGGAAAGGGAATAACAGGTAAAATTGATGATAAAATATTTTATGCAGGTAAAAACTCCATGATGGATGGGCTGGAAGTTCCAGGTTCTGATGTAACAGAATTTGAAGAAAATGGGAAAACAGTGGTCTTAATTGCAGATCATCACCATGTAATTGGATTAATTGGATTAAGGGATAAAATACGGGAAAATGCAGAGAAAACAGTTCAAAAACTTAAAAATCAGGGAATAAAAACTGTGATGCTCACAGGAGATAACGAAGGAACAGCCAGGGCAGTTTCATCCCAGATAGGGATTGATAAGTATTACTCTGGACTTCTGCCTGAGGACAAGGTAAGGATAGTTGAAAAACTCCTTGAGGAGGGGCAGGTTGGAATGGTTGGTGATGGTGTGAACGATGCTCCTGCACTTGCAAAGTCCAACGTGGGCATAGCAATGGGTGCTGCAGGTTCTGATGTTGCCATTGAAACAGCTGATGTGGCTCTGATGCATGATGACCTTTCCAAGCTCAACTACATGATGAAGCTCAGCAAAAAAACCATGGCTATTGTTAAAGAGAATGTTACAGTATCCATCCTTGTTAAAAGTTCATTTGCAGTACTTGCAGTATTTGGATTTGTGACGCTCTGGATGGCAGTTGCCTTTGGAGATATGGGTCTGAGTCTGGCTGTTATACTAAACGCCCTGAGGATAGGCAACGGAAAAATAGTGAATTAACAATAAAAATAAAAATTATTTTTTTTATTTTGAACTTCTTTTTTTATAGAAATATACATGAAAAATTTATGACTTTATTTTATATTTGAAGCAATATTTCAATTATCATTGTTGAAGTGTTAGTTTTCGCAAAATTCACGATAATAAAATAAATTCCAGTGCATATCATTGATAAAACAATTAAAAGACTTACTTTTTAAGATTTTTTATATAATCTTCTATATATATGTTAAATTACAATAAATTAGTGTGATTTTGATTATGGATAGGAAAAAGAAATTTGGAAAGTACCTGTAAATATTATTGATGAAAATGGTAAATACACATTTAAGTACATTTATGTTGATCTTACAACAGGGAAAAGCAAAAACACATTAAACGAGTTTAATAAGCTGCAGGGACAGATGGTTGGCTAACGCTAAAAGAAGTAGATAATGTAATTAATAAGGGAGATTACCAATTAAATTATTTAGTTGATCTCAAACAAACTCCTTTTAGGGATGCTTTAAGGGATTCATACTCAGAATAAGAGGACATATTATGGACAGAAAAAATTTAATAATTGCTGGCGGTTTAATATGTGCTTGTTTAGTTTCTGTTTTCATATTCTTCTCATCTGATTCGAATTCAGTATATGGAATGATTGATCCATTCCTAGAATATAATGTAGATAATGCTTCTTTTAATAATTCGACTCCGGAATTAACAGGGGCATCAACAGCAATAATAAATTTTAAAACTTTTGTTAATGGAATTACACCAGTAGCTATTTATAATTATGTTTCGCATGAGATTAATTGGCATTTATTTAAAAAGGATAGCAGTTATCAAAAAGGTACATATTCACAATCGAATTATTATATAAACTGGGCAAATGATATCAAAAATGACAAAAAAAATTATCCTCAACTAAATACTAATCAACAAAAAGGGGAAGCTGTCTTTAATTATGTATATTATCATGTTGTAACAAAATGGCATGTGCATTATAACACATGTTGTCCTATTCAGGATGTGGCCAAATATCATGAAGCAAACTGCGCGGAAACTGCTAGAATTGTTTACAACCTTTGTCTAGCTGTGGGTATACCAAAAGAAGACGTTCGATATGTACATAGTGTACTCCAACATCATTATTGGGTGCAGATATGTTGTGATGGTAATTGGATAAATGTTGATGTATCACATGCGGCTGATGACACGTATCAAGTTACTAAATTTGGATTATCTGAGCCTGCGAGTGATGTGCAAGTTGTATCAGAGAGTCAAGTTGCATAAGTAGTTATATGATGTATTTACAACCTTCTTATTTTTTTAAACAGATTTATTCATTGATTTGCAATAAATTAATAAGACATTTATGCAAGTCATCACGATTTAGAAGGGATTATGAGGACATGATCCATACATAAATTTTTTATATTAAGTTCAAACCGTAATTAGAAATAATTTTAGAAATTTTTCTCATTTTAATACTAATTATAAAAATTTATTAAACAGTACTCCTAAATAATGAACTGGTGTTTGTAATGAAAAAAACCTTAGAAAACCTAAGCAAAGCATTCATAGGTGAAAGTCAGGCAAGGAACAGGTACACTTTCTACTCCAAGACAGCGAAGAAGGAAGGATATGAACAGTTAGCTGAAATATTCCTTGTAACTGCTGAAAATGAGCGTGAACATGCTAAATGGCTCTTCAGATTAATACAGGAACTTAAAGAAGATTCTGGTGAAGATCTGGAGGCGTTGGTTGTTGAAGCTGAAGCACCCCTTGTACTGGGAACAACAGCTGAAAACCTCATAGCTGCAATAGCAGGTGAACATTATGAGTACAGTGAAATGTACCCTGAATTTGCAGATGTGGCAGAGAAGGAGGGTCTTAAAGAAGTTGCAGTCAGGTTAAGGGCAATAGGTCATGCAGAGGAACATCATGAGGAACGCTACAAGAAACTTTTAGAGGAAGTTGAAGCCGGAACCATGTTGAAAAAGGATGAAGAGGTTAAATGGATTTGCCGTAAATGTGGATACGTTCACACAGGAATGGAACCACCAGAAAAATGTCCTGCATGCGACCATCCAACCAAGTACTATGAGATTCTATGCGAGGAATATTAAGGGGGAACTATTTTGGAAAGGGGACAGATTTACAGGTGCAACGTTTGTGGAAACATTGTTGAACTCATCCATGTTGGTGGAGGAAACCTGACATGTTGTGGAACTGAAATGGAACTATTGAGTGAGGAACCAAAGGATGTTGGGGCAGAAAAACACGTTCCAATTATAGAAAAAATTGAAAAGGGCTTCAAAGTTAAAGTGGGCTCAGTACCACACCCAATGGAAGAAACCCATTTCATCGAGTGGATAGAGCTCAAATCTGGAGATGAAGTGTACAAAAAATTCCTGAAACCTGGAGATGCTCCAGAGGCAGAATTTGAAGTGGAAGATGCAGGGGATGTGAAGGCAAGGGAGTACTGCACAGTCCATGGGCTCTGGAGATCCTAAAAATACTACTTCTAAATTTCTTTTCTTTTTATTTTTTAAAAAAAATTATTACTACTCTTTTTTGATTATTTTATTAATTAAGTGTTTCATCATGCTTTTTATTAATAAAATCCTATAACCAAGACGAATTGATATATACCATGTCCCCTAAATTCATGCTAATGAGGTGTTTAGTTGGAAATTTTTGAAGGTCATGTTCGTTCACCATCATTTAAAAATGGAGTTATAATTGCTTCAGGCGTTTTTATCATTTACATCTTGTTGAACATCCTATTTTCAAATAAAAACTTTTATGCAGAACTCAATGACTTAGCTATGGCTTTTGTAAGTTTCATTGCATTTTTGTCCATTGCTTATGCTGCAAAAGTTTCTAAGGTTTATTCACAAAAGATCTACGTTGCATGGGGACTTCTTGCCATTGCCCAGTTCTTCTGGTTTGTGGGTGACTTTTCATGGTTTTTTATCGAAACCTTCTTTAAACAAGTACCATTTCCATCGTTAGCAGACCTATTTTACCTCTCTTACTACCCAATTTTCCTTTTAGGAATATATTTCCTGCCTAAGAGGCCACTCAAGAAGGATGAAAGATTCAACAGTGCACTGGACATTGGAATAATAATGTTTTCATCCATCCTGATCTTCTGGAATTTTCTCATAGGGCCCATGATCGATACAAACCTTTCAAGTCCACTATTAAATCAAATTTTAACGGTTTATTATCCTATTTCAGATTTAATATTGCTCTTTGCCCTTTCAATCCTTAGCTACAGGCGTCTTTTAAATGTGAATTTTGAACCCCTCCTTCTCCTGATGGTAGGGGCTCTAATCATGATAATGTCCGATTCAATATTTGGATATCAATCCATGTTGGGTACAATTCAAAATGGAGGAGTATCTGACATTAGTTATGTTATTGCTGTGATGATAATAGGCCTTGCAGGGGTTCTTCAGGTAAATGCCCTTATTTCTAATGCCAAAGAGGATTCTAAGATTCCAGAATATTCCCTTGAAGTACCAATGTCCTACATCCCTTACATATGGATGATCATACCCTTCTTTTTACTTATATGGGGCCATTTTCATGGAACATATCTGAGTTTCACGACTATTGCACTGGGAGTTATATTAATCATTTTAATGACTTTAACTCGCCAAATTAGTACATTAAAGGATAATAACAGGCTTTATAGGGAGCTTCATAGGATTAACAAAGATTTAGAGTCCAAAGTTTATGAAAGGACAGAGGAGCTTTTAAATACCAATAAAAACCTCCAAAATGAGATAGCAGAACGTGAAAAAATTGAGGACGATCTTAAGATAAAGGTTGAACTTCTGGACACAGCCACAGATTCAATTGTTCTCCATGATGTGGAGGGGAAACTGCTCTACGCCAATGAGAAAGCTGCTAAAATGAGGGGTTACTCCAAGGAAGAGTTAATGAAACTCAATGTTTATGATCTGAATGTTCCAGGTAAGTCCAAATTCACAGGACAGTACGTAGATGAGTTAATGGTTAAGGGTGAGACAATATTTGAATCAGCACAGTACCATAGGGATGGGACTGTGATACCCATTGAGGTAAACGCTAAAATGGTTACCCATAATAAGGATCTACTGATACTGAGCACAGCCCGTGACATTACAGATCGAAAGGAAAACGAGGCAAAACTCAGATGTTACCAGGAGCATCTTGAAGATATGGTGGAAGAGAGAACAAAAACCCTGGAAAAAACGAATAAAATGTTGCAAAATGAGGTGGATGCACACGAAAAAGCTGAAAAAGAGATCTTGGCTTCATTAGAGGAGAAGGAAGTTCTTTTAAGGGAGGTTCATCATCGTGTTAACAACAACATGCAGATCATCTCAAGCCTCCTTAACATACAGTCCAACTACACAGACGATCCAGAAACAAACCACGTACTAAGGGACAGCAGAAACAGAATCCGTTCTATGGCAATGATCCATGAAAAACTTTACATATCAGATAAATTATCAAAGATAGACTTTTCTGGATACGTGAAGAGCATCACAAGCAACCTCCTGCAGAACCCTGAGGTTAACCCGGATCTCATTAAAATCAATGTTGATGTGGATGATTTCTCAATTGGTATGGAAACTGCAGTTCCAATGGGCCTGATAATCAACGAACTTGTTACAAACTCAATAGAACACGCATTTCCACAAGGAAAGGGGGATATAGATTTAAATCTACATAAAAACTGTGAAACATTCATTCTCACTGTAAGAGATAATGGTTTGGGATTACCGGAAGGTTTGGATCCTAAAAAGGTTAAGACTCTTGGGCTTCGTCTTGTGAACAGTCTTGTTGAACAGCTTGATGGAAGTATGGAAGTTGAAGTGGAGCAGGGGACAAGGTTTAAAATAACCTTTAAGGAGCTTAACTACTCAAAAAGGGCTGAAATTTATTAGATCATTTTTTTCATTTTTTTACAGATTCAATGGAATTCATGTATTCATGTTCCATTTTTCAGTGGGTTATCCCCTAATTTTCAGTGTGTTTTCTAAATTTTATGTAAATTCTTTTAAACCTTGAGAACATATAAAACATATAAAAAACTTGAGGAACAAATAAGATTTGATGAATTCAATTTATACAAAATTAAATATCCCATTTGGGAGTATCATGTATAAGTTACATTTTATCTGAAATTAAATCATTTAAAAGTGGGTTTAACATGAAAAATAAGATTTTAATCATCTCTCTTCTGGTTTTAGTTGTAGGTTTAAGTGGATGTATAGATTCTGGTGCATCCAAGATAGATGGACTTGCACCTTCAATAAACAGCCACCTTAAAACTGGAGATACTGCATATAATCAGGCAGTTTATCATGCAAACAGGTTCCAGTACGATAAAGCGCTTGAAGACTGCAGTAATGCTACAAATGAATTTAATGCTGCTAAATCTTCAGCTGATCAGGCTTTAACATATGCAAAGGATTCAAATGATAACGTGTTTGTGAGTTACATGGGTTACCTTGTAAATGAGATCGATGCCAAGGTGAATGCAACTTCAGAACTTCAACTTGCAATACCCTACATGCAGCAGAATGATACAAGCAGTGCAAATGTACACAGAGACCTTGCGAATAATTATATGAATCAAGCAGTAGATTTTAAGGCAAAAAGAGATGCAATAGCATCACAGAATCCTTCAAAATTTAAATGAAATAAAATGAAAACCCTTCTTTTTGTGAGGTTTTAAATGAATCATATTAGAAAGGTTAAAATTAGGAATATCATATTCATGAGGTTTATGAATGAAAAGAACATGTTTAGAATGTAAAGGAAAAGGATATAAAATTACAGGTTACAATGAATGTGAAACCTGTCATGGAACAGGAGTTAAAGGTGAGGTGAACCTTAAGGATCATTTCAAGGGTTTGTCCAACAATGCAGTTAAACACTTTCAGCTGGATGAGGAAGAAGAAGTCCCATGCAGTGTTTGTAAAGGTAAAGGAGAAATAGAACTCCATGAAACATGCCAGGAATGCGGAGGTAAAGGTGAAATGAATGTATGCAAAAAATGCGGAAAGGAAATAGATTCCGGTGACTATTGCCGTGACTGTGAACCAAAGAACAAGGTTTACATATTGAGTCCTGCATGTGATATAGATGACCTTGAAGTTGGAACAGACTACAAGGGTAAAATTACAAGGGTTGAAAACTACGGAGTTTTTGTAAGTCTCAGTAAAAAGACCTACGGACTTTTAAGAATGAGATCACCCCCATTCAGTGTAGGGGAGGAACTCTTCGTTAAGATCATTGAGATAAAAAGGAAGAAGGGAGAAGTTGACCTTACAACATCCAGTATCAAGGGTAACTACGAACTTGTGACCCTTAAAAAGAATATTGCACGTACAAAAATTGGTGATATAACCACTAAATCCATGGGAAAAACAGTGAGCCTTACTGGAGAAATTGTACAGATACAACAGACTTCAGGACCAACCATATTCACAGTGTCAGATGAAACTTCCACAACATGGGCTGCAGCCTTCAACGAACCCGGTGTAAGGGTTTACCCTGAGATAATCACAGGGGACATAGTTGAAATTATGGGAGAAGTTTCACTCCACGGTGGAAAGATCCAGATAGAATCTGAGTCAATAGAGAAGGTTCAGGGCAAGGAAGAGGCAGAAATGAGGAAGCTCATAAATGATGCCCTTGATGAACGTGCAGAGCCAGAGCCAACTGAATTTTTAATTGAAAGCCCAACCCTTGATAAGTTAAGGCCAAAGATGATGGAAGCTGCAAAGGCAATAAGACGTGCTGTACTCGATGGAAGATCCATACTTGTAAGGCACCATGCAGATGCAGATGGAATATGTGCAGGAGTTGCCATTGAAAAGGCAGTTGTACCCATACTCAGGGAGGCCAACAACGACAGCGACGCAGAATGGCACTTCTTTAAAAGAGCACCAAGTAAAGCACCCTTCTATGAAATAGAAGATGTTGTTAAGGACCTATCATTCTCACTTGAAGATATGGAGAGACACGGCCAGAAACTACCTCTCCTAGTTTTACTTGATAACGGATCCACTGAGGAGGATATACTTGCCATAATGCAGGTTAAGATATACGGCATCGAAGTTGTGGTTATTGACCATCACTTCCCAGGTGAGGTCACAGATGGAAAAGTTGCAGTGGACGAGTACGTGGATACCCATGTCAACCCCTACCTTGTTGGGGGAGATTCACAGATAACAGCAGGTGCACTTGCAGTTGAAGTTGCAAAGATGATAAACCCTGATGTTAAAGAAAGACTCATACACTTCCCAGGTATAGCAGCTGTGGGGGACCATGCCAGATCAACAGAAGCTGAGGCTTACATAAAACTTGCAGAAGAAAAGGGTTACAGCCCTGAGGATCTGGATAGAGTTGCAACCTGCATAGACTTCGAAGCCTTCTTCCTCAGATTCATGAACGGCAGGGGAATCATAGACACCATACTGGGCCTTGGAGATCCGGACAAACATGAAAAACTCATTGAAGCCCTTTACAATGAATCCCAAAGAAGGGTTGAAACCCAGATGCGTGCAGCCTTACCTAACCTTAAAACACAGGAACTTCCAAACGGTTTGGTTTTCAGTGTTCTTGATGTTGAGAAGTTCGCACATAAATTCACCTACCCTGCCCCTGGTAAAACATGTGGATTTGTCCACGACAACCTGGTTCAAAGGTACGGAGAAGAAAGGCCAATCGTAACACTTGCATTTGGGCCTGACTTCTCAGTTATAAGGGCTACAGATGCTGTGAATGAGAAGTTCGGCTTCAACCTCAACAACATAGTATCCAAGCTTGCAGTTGAAATACCTGCAGCAGGAATAGACGGTGGAGGCCATGAATGCGCCGGATCCCTGAAGTTCATTGAGGGACTCTCCAAGGAAGTGCTTGATGCCTTTGCAAGGGAAGTTGCAGATTTGAAGGAGTAATAGTTCAGAAAATATTTCTGGACATTCCTTAATTTTTAAAATATTTTAAAGAGCAGTGTTCTTTAGAACTTCAAGCTGCACCAGCTTACTTTTTTTATTAAAATTTTATTAGAATCTTTTATTTATTAAAAAAAGCTTTTATTTTTATTAAAAGGATTTATAAAAGTTTTAAAATGAATTTCTATCATTAAAAAAAGATTCTAATATTCTAAAATTCGATTTACACTATTTATTATACTCAGGTTTATGTATCTCACAGCCTATCCCCGTAATTCAGCTCCCTGAATCGTATGGTGAAGCAAGTTCCATTTTCCCTGTCAATTTCCAGCTCTCCCTCCAGCTGTTTAACCAGAATATCCACAAGCTTCAAGCCCAATGTTGAGGTTGTTTCCAGTTGAACCTTCTCTGGAAGTCCTGAACCATTATCTCCTACTTCAACTTTGATTATATCTGTATCTCTAATGATTTTAACCCTTATTTTGCCTTCAGATCCATTGAAGGCGTGTTTCAGGGAGTTGCTCACAAGTTCGTTTAAGATGAGTCCGCAGGGCAGGGCAGTTTCAATGTCCATTTCAATTTTATCGCTGACAACATTCCATTCAACCTGCCTTGAGGTTCCTGAATAAATTTGGAAGAGACTTTTTATGAGGTTTGTAACGTAGATACCAAAGTCGATCTTTGCAATGTCCTTTGATTGGTATAGCTGTTCATGTATCATTGACATGGATTTGATCCTGTTCTGGCTTTCCCTGAAAATATCTCTCATTTCCTTAGTTTTAAGGGTTGAGGATTGTAGATTAAGGAGGCTTGAAATGATCTGCATGTTGTTCTTGACACGGTGATGTATCTCCCTAAGCAGAACTTCCTTCTCTTCAAGGGATTCTATGATCTGTCTTTGAGCCAGCTCCCTTTCATGGGTCTCCAATGAAAGAGATATCATGTAAGAGATGGATGCAGCAAAATCCTGCTCTTCAAATGTCCATTCTCTTCTATTTTGGATTTGTTCATGACATAGAATACCAACCATCTCTCCATGAAGCCATATTGGAACGTCCATTAGGGAGATGATACTGTGGGGCTTAAGGTAATCTGAAAATTCCGAGGTTTTAGGATCTGTCTGGGCATCCATTGCAGTGAGGTTGTGGGATCTTTTGAGGGTTTCAAGGTACTTTCGACAACTTTTTGCTTCGATCTTCAATTCACTTCTCTGATGACCCTCATTTGAAAGGTACATATCTGAACATTCAAGAAAGCTTTTATCTTCATTGAAAAACCATACATTAACCCTGTCCACATCAAGGGTTTTGGAATCAGTTTCAGTGAGTCTTTTAAGGGTTGCTTCAGGGTTTGAAATATCTTCTTTGTAGAGTTCAAGCAGAACACTTTGTCTTTTAATGGTTTGTTTGGAAAGTGCTTTTCTCTTCCTTTCAACAGCTTTTCTTTCACTGATATCTGTTCCCACATATAAAACCCCAATTAAACTAGATTTTTTGGTTATAACTGAAGTTGATAAGAGTACAGGAATTTCATTCCCATTTTTATCCTTCAGCAGGGTTTCAAAATTTTTTACAGAAATGTTACCCTCCAAAGTTAGGTTTTTTTGATTTCCAAAGTTTGGAAGAACAGATTCAATATGTTCACCACTGATCTCAGAGTAACTTTGCCCTAAAAGATTTAAACCAGCTGGATTCACGTACTTGATCTCATTGTTGTCATCAGTCATTATCAGGAAGCTTTTAATGGTTGAAACAATCTCATCAGCTGCAATTTCTGGTGTTAGGGATGGTAATTTGTACTGGCTCACACCGTATGAGATGAAGAGAACTCCCAGTGCAGCTGCGAAGTAAACCATTCCTGGAAATTCTATTGAAAGAAGTGGTATGATTGTATCAGTAATCAAGCTCACAATCACTGCAAATATTAATCCCAACAAAATATAAAGGGTCTGTTGTTTCTCCAGTCCTCTAGTTTTTCTGTAATACGAGTAACAGAGGACTATTGATACAGTTATTATTAAGAAAATCCATATCATTGTTAAATATAAAAAGGGGGAACTGAGATTCAAGGAGCTTGTCCATCCCCAGTACTCCATCACCATGATGTTGATTGTGAGCTGGTTGCTTGTAACTTGTAAAAGAGAGATAAGAATAGAGGGGATGTAAATCAGCGTCAAGAACACCTTGTTAGTGGAAAACCGGTTCTTTGTAGCAGTAAGGACTATGGTTAAAACGATAGGACTCATTAAAGGCCAGAGAACACTTGCCTTCAACCATAAATATGCAGTCTGGTAACTATCTGCATTCCTTAAACTGAAGTTAACGAATGAGAGGTATGCCACCAAAAAACATAAAACAGCTATTAACTGGTTAAGCCGGTTTTTTGGATTTTTGTAGTAAATGAAATTACCTAGAAATAGGGTTACAATCGATGCAAAGAGGGATAAAAATGCATAGGGATTCATTATAAGTCTCCGGGTTCAAATTTCATTAAATCTAATATTATATTATTATAACTGTAAATTATAGGTTTATTACTCTTATAATCAACTTTAAAACATATTAATACAATTCTAAATATTTTAATATTCTTTTTGGTATTAATAGTTTTATACTAATTTCTAAGTTAAAATAAAAAAGGATAAGTAAAAAGTAATTTCAAGAAGTTATAACCTTGTTTAAATTTGAATAATTAAAAAATAAGCAAAGATTAATGATTAAATTAAATTTAAGTTCATAAAATCAGGAATATAATAAATCTTTAAACGATCTAGTTAAGGTTCAACTCAATATTTAAAGAAATTTTATTTTTGGATAGTGAAATAAACCACGGAATAATAAAAAGGGATATCAAAAATGGTTGCAGTTCATTTTTCTTCATCAAATTCATCATTCATATGATTGTAGAAGTCACAGAGCTCAGCTATTGGACATTCCTCATGTTTGGGTCCAATTGGCCTGCAGATGGTCTGGCCGAACTGCACCATCAGATCGTTTAGTGGCAGCCAGTACTTACGGGGCACGGTTTTCATAAGGACTTCCTCTGTCTCCTCAGGTGTTTTCGTATCTGCAAGACCTATGCGGTTGGATATGCGGTGCACATGGACATCTACAGGTATTGCATCCTTGTGAAAGCCGTATACAAGCACACAGTTTGCAGTTTTACGCCCAACACCTGGAAGGCTCAGAAGCTCCTTCATATCCTCAGGAACAACATCTCCATAGTCCTCATGGATTATACGAGACACTTCCTTCACACGCTTTGCCTTAACATGATAAAAACCAGATTTTTTAATGAGAATCTCAATGTTCTCAAGGGGTGCATTTGCAATGAGCTTTGCTGTAGGGTACCTTGCAAAAAGGGATGCAGATGCAGCATCTGTATTTTCATCTCGTGTTCTCTGTGAAAGAATGGTCCTGATGAGAACTCTGAATGGGTCGCTGTCTTCAAAGGTTCTGAGGGTGTAAAACTCTCCCAGAGTTTCAACTATTTCTTTGATCCGTTCTGAAATTTTTACCACACCTAAAAAGTCTTAAAAAAAGGATTTAACTTGATCCATTCCATAGGTACCTAATTTTTTATCATAGTGTAAAGCAGGTCAAGTCCATCCTTCACACCTTTGCACTCAGTTGCAATGGTTGGAACCACGTTAACATCTGCACCTATGCCCTTAAATTCTGTTTCTGGATTCAGATCCTGTTTATTTGCAAATACAACGTAGGGAACATTCATCTGGTTCAGATTGTTGATTATGCCTTCATCAATACTTGTAACTCCTTTCTGACTGTCTATAACAAGAATTGCACCGTCAAGTCCCCTTGAAAGTATTTCCCTCATGAATTCGAATCTTTCCTGACCTGGAGATCCAAATATATGAACCTTCTCACCATCTATCCTGATGTTGCCGTAGTCAAGGGCTATGGTGGTACCGTTGTACTCGACCTTTGTTTTTTTATTGCATAGATTTTCAAGGGTGGTAGTTTTTCCAGAGTTGTAGGATCCTAGGATCACAATTTTGGTTTCTTTTTTTCGTGTCATGTTCTGGTCCTGCAGATTTTTTTCATGGTTTCAGGGAAGCCTGGAAATGAAACATCGTAAACAGATGCATTTTCTATTTTAACATTTCCAACCTTCAAACCAATTAAGTAAAGTGCCATAACAAGCCTGTGATCGTTGTGGGAGTTAACAACACCCCCATGGATTTCACTCCTCCCTCCATGTATCACAAGGCCGTCCCTTTTTTCTTCAAGTGAAACTCCGAGCTTTGAAAGTTCAAGTGCACATGTATGGATCCTGTCAGTTTCCTTGTATCTGGCATGTTCAACACCGTATATCTTTGTTGTGCCATGTGAAAGTGCTCCGAGAGCTGCAACTGTAGGCAGGAGATCCGGGGCGTTGTGCAGATCCACATCAACACCACCAAGCCTTCCATGTCCATTTATCTTAACCTCATCCTTCTTAAGCTTAAGGTCACAGCCCATCCTCTGCAAAACATCGAGTATCAGTATGTCGCCCTGTTTGGAATCAGAGAAAAGATTTTGAACCAGTAAATCTGATTCAAGAATACTTGCAGCTGCAACAAGGTATGATGCTGAGGAATAATCTCCTTCAACAGTGTAATCCCTTTTTTCATATTTCTGGGGCTCCACATGGAATGAATTCCTATTTTCATTGCAATCAACCTTGACTCCAAACTTCTTCATTATGTCCAGGGTCATGTCAACGTAGGGACGTGATATGAACTCTCCCCTGACTTCAAGGTCAACACCTTCCTCTGAACAGGGAGATGCTATTAAGATGGAAGATACGAATTGGGAACTCACATTTCCATCAATGCTAGTTTTCCCACCTTTAAATCCACCTTTTACAATTAAGGGTGCTTTTCCATCATTTTTTGTTGAATAAGCATTCACTCCAAGATTATGGAGTGAATCCAGAAGGTCCTGCATTGGCCTTTGTCTCAGGGAATCATCACCTGTGAACACTGTAAAGCCCGGTGCAAGGGCAGAAACACTGGTCATTATACGCAGTGTTGTGCCTGAATTTTTAACATCCAGAACATCATTGGGTGTATGGGGACTGCATCCAAAACCATTGATAACACATTCATCTTCAGATTTTCTGTTAAATTCTGATCCAAGTGACATGCATGATGCAATTGATGCCAGAGTATCTTCGGAGTACAGGGCATCCCTAACAATGGATTCTCCCTCTGCAAGTGATGCCAGTATGAATGCCCTGTGGCTGTAACTTTTTGATGGTGGAGCCTTAACAATGCCCTCCACCCTTTCTGCTCTTTGAACTGTGAGTTCCATGACTGTTCCATTCTCCCTTTGATTTTCAGTGTTGGATATCCAAATATTGGTTTATTTTTAGTTTCTCACAATCTCAAGCACAAGATCCAGGTTTTCTGATTGGATTATATCCACCTTTTCACCGGTTTTTCCGAGCAGCTCCTTTCTTGGGGTTAAATACTCCCATGTGAGTGTGGATCCACCTATTGAGATTTCACCATCCCTGTCAAGAGTTTCTGCAATTTCATCAGGGTTGTTGGAAGCTATGTACTGCACAATCTTCGGTGCTTCACCCTTGAAGTGAGGTCCTACCTTGGACATGATTGGTGTGAGTTCCACAACCTTCTCCTGAACATCAGGTTTACCAATTTCAACCTTCAAATCTTTGATCCTCATGGTGCCCATTATATCCTCAGACAAACCATTCAACTTGGTGTAAAGTTCTTCACTTTCTGTGTAAACAGTTGTAGATTTTATTGGAGTGTTCAATGGCATTTTAGATGCAGATTTAAACCTTCTGATATCTCCTATTAACTCAACACCAGTTTTACCAAGATCCTCAGCTTCATCATTTATAAGGTCAGCTTCAACTTCAGGCCAGACTGTACTGTGAATGCTCATACCTTCGGGATAAAGGTACTGGCAAACTTCCTCTGTAAAATGTGGTGTGAGAGGTGATAGAAGTTTCAGTGATGTTTCTATAACCATCTTAAGACTGTACTGTGCAGCTTCCTTGGAAGCAAGCATTTCAGGGTCATCGGTGTAGAGACGGTACTTAACAGCCTCTATGTATTCATCACAGAAATCATGCCATACAAAGGCCTGAATACTGTTACGGGCCTCTGCAAAGTTGTAAGTTTCAAGGGCACCTGTAACATTCTCCACAAGCCGGTTCAAACAGGATAGTATCCACTGATCCATGGGTTTGAGGTTTGCAATGATCCTCGCCTGTGAACCATCATCAACTTTGAAATCTTTTATGTGCATGTTTATGAATCTGAAGGCATTCCAGAACTTTCTGAGGAATTTGTAGCCGTGCTTCACATCCTTCCATGCGAATGGAACATCTGAACCTGGAACACTGTTTGCAGCCCATAACCTGAGTGCATCTGCACCATAGTCCTCAATAACTGTTTCAGGCGCTATAACGTTTCCAAGTGATTTACTCATCTTATGGCCGTCCTCACCGAAAACCATACCGTTCACAACGATGCCTTCAAATGGTTTTTCACCTGTAAGTGCCTTACACCTTAAAATAGTGTAAAAAGCCCATGTACGTATGATATCATGCCCCTGTGGCCTTAAATCTGCGGGGAAATGCTTTTTAAAGTCTGGTGAAGGCCATCCTGCTATCACAAGGGGCGTTATTGAACTGTCCATCCATGTATCCAGAACATCCAGCTCACCTGTAAATTCAGTGCAGCCACATTCACATGGTTCTGATGGTTTGTCAAGGGCAGGGTCAACTGGTAATTCCTCCTCTTTTGGCAGATGAACCTTTCCGCAGTCTTTACAGTACCATACTGGTATTGGTGTTGCAAAGAGCCTTTGACGGGATATACACCAGTCCCAATCCATGGAACCTGTCCAGTTCAGGAGCCTGGTTTTCATATGTTCTGGCATCCAGCTTATTTCATCTGCAGCTTCATATATCTTGTCTGTTAATTTTTTAACAGCAACGAACCACTGTTTTTTAACCAGTATCTCTATTGGTGTTTTACACCTCCAGCAGAGTCCAACGTTCTGGTCAACACGTTCCTGTTTTGTCAGGAATCCCTCTGATTTCAGGTCATCGATGATCGCAGATTTACACTCTGGAATTGTGAAGCCTGCATATTTACCTGCAACTTCCTTCATAACCCCTGTTTCATCAATTCCCTCAATTATGTCGAGATCGTACCTGTTAACCCATGAAACATCGGTTTTGTCACCGAAGGTACATATCATAACTGCACCCGTACCGAACTCTGGATCAACATCCCTGTCTGTTATTATACTGACTTCGCGGTTGTATAAGGGTAATTTAACCTTTTTTCCCTCGAGGTGTTTGTACCTGTTATCTTCAGGGTGCACAACAACTGCAACACACGCACAGAGCAGTTCAGGTCTTGTGGTGGCTATGAGTACGTTACCCTCACCCTCAACCTCTGGAAATTCAAGGTAATTCAGGTAGGTTTCATTTTCATGGTATTCAACCTCTGCAAATGCTATTGCTGTTTCGCAACGAGGACACCAGTTTACAGGGTGCACAGCTCGGTATATGAGTCCTTTTTCATAGAGTTTGAGGAAGGAGAGTTGGGTTTTCATCCGGTACTCTGGGGTCATGGTTACGAATTCCCTTGACCAGTCCTGTGAAAATCCAAGTGACTGCATCTGGGTTTTCATCTTCTCAATGTTGTCGTGGGTGAGTTCTATGCACATCTGACGGAATTCATCCCTTGGAACATCATTTTTCCGGATGTTATGGGTTTCTTCAACCTTAACCTCTGTTGGAAGGCCGTGACAGTCCCATCCCTGTGGGAAAAGCACGTCAAAGCCTTTCATTCGTTTGTAACGTGCTACCATGTCGATGTAAACCCAGTTGAGAACGTGCCCCATGTGTATGGAGCCTGTTGGGTATGGTGGTGGTGTGTCAATGATGTAACGGGGACGTGTACCGTCACCTATGAACTTGTGGGCATTGTCTTTTTCCCACTTCACCTGCCAATCTGTTTCTTTTTTGTGATCGTAGTCCTTTGGAATGTTGTCTTCTGTCATTTCAGTTCTCCTGTTAATTCCTGTTAAATTCTTCTTTTATAAATTGTTTGTTCATATTTTGTAATTGATTTTAACCTTTAAAATCAGATAAACTAATATATTTGAATAAATATGGATAAGTAACTGACTTACTCATAAGATTTACTAAGTATATATTACTTTTCTGACATAATATTAACCATGAAAATAGTTGATATGGTTAATATAATTTCTCAAGATAAATATATTTCTAAGTGGATTCATGGGCTAGATGAGGGTTCAAAGAAACAATATTTATTTTCAATGGCTGATTTTTGCATTGCCGTGAATAAAACCCCTTCAAAAATGCTGAAAATATGCAAATCAGATTATTCTAAACCTCCCTGAGAACGAAAAATTGATGATTGGTTTATGGAATGCAGAACACTGTGAGAAAAAAAATATTCAATGACAAAGCAGAAAGAAGAAAATCAACTCCACTCCAAATCCTTGAAATATTGCAACTCAGCCTGGGAATTGAATAGTAAAAAAAATCTGAAATTTAGGAGAATAACTGGGATGATTAGTTATACTTAAAAATTATTTTATGTTCAAACAAGCCCTTAAATTTTGTTTGGATTTCTCTTTTCTTTTAGGGTCTTCAGTATTCATATCAACTTCGTCTAAAGCAAAGTTAAAGAGTTCAAAGATTATTTTATTTAATCTGCGACCTTTTTCAGTTAAGCAGTACTCAGTTTGAATAGGGGCGGTGTTTATTACTTTTTTTTCAATTATACCTTCCTGTTCTAACTCTTTCAATCTTTCAGAAAGAACTTTGCTACTTAGAGTTGGATGCTGTTTTAGAAAGTCTTTAAAATGTTTATAATCACAGAATAATCCTTTGATTATTTGAATATTCCATTTTTTCCTGAGATAACTAAATGTATCATCGATGGTTCTATAAACTTCATTGAAATAATAATCCTCTTGAGCCATACCAATTCCTCCACTTACCATAGGGTAATTACTTAAAGGTTAGGAAAATTACTTTAATTTAGTTTTATATTTTAAATAATAATTTGTTTATGGTCGGTTATAAATAGATCTTTGAGAATTGAATAAATGAGGATCATATAATGAATCACATGAAAACTAGAGGAGATATAGATAATGGACTTTTTTACACATTTTCTGGTTCCATATATTATTTTATTTGCTCTTAAAAGCAAGAATAAACTTGAAGGGGCTTTTGGTGGTATTTCAATTGACCTTGATACAATCTTCATAGCGTGGATTGGATTTTTAGTTCCCTATCTCTTTGTCTTTTCACACAGGGGAATTACACATTCTTTTATCTTTGCTGCAATTACTTCATCGCTGTTTTTGTATGTGATATCCAGAAGGAGTATCAACGGATTCATAGGTAAAATAATAAGACGGGACATATCTGTTGAATTCAATTTAAAAACAGTTGGAATAGCATATTTTGGTGCTATTACCCATTTGTTCCTGGATTTCTTAACTTCAAAGGGCGTACCTCTTTTATATCCCTTCACACTTCAAAGATTCAGTGCTGAAATATACTACTACATCGATGTTACAGCAGCAGTTATAGCCCTTGTTGTTCTGTTGATCCTTTATTTAAGACTGGATATGAAATACAAGAAAGCTGCAATGGTAATTTTTATGATAATCCTGGTTTCATTTGGCGGTATTAGGGCTTATGAGAAGAATCTTGCCCTTGATGAAAACCCTGTAAGTGGAAACTTCGTTTATTCTGCAGCTTATCCTACAGCTGACATGTTTACATGGACTGTGGTTCAAAGTGACAGTTCAAACAGCACATATTATTCATTTAGGTACAATACACTGGATAAAGAAAGATCAGATGTTAAAAGGGTTCAAAGTCTAACTGTAAATGGAGGCACTGTGCAGTCGGCTCAAGAAGCTGTTGATAAAGCAGAGGGACTTCCTGAAATTCGAAATTTCAGATGGGATGCCTATGATCCATGTATCAATGCTAGCTACAATGGGAAGGAATGGAAGTTAACCTACTTCGATGTTACAGACGATGGATATCGCAGCAACAACATAACAGTGACCCTATAACTGATTTTCACCTATTTTTTTATTTTAGAGAATATTCTTTAATGTAGTAAGATTCAATTGTTTACTAATTTCGCTACTTACCAAATGGTAATTACCCATGGGTTAGAAAAATTACTTTAAATTAGTTTAATACTTTCTTAATATGTGAGTTTTTTTATCATTATTTATAAATAAATTTTTGAATAGATATAATGTTTAGAAAACTTTTCCAAACAGTGCAAATTTTACTAAATAAATTAAAAAATAGTGTACATTTTACTAATTAAATTAAAGATTTATCAAAATCGTTTTTATTAAACGGAGGAATTCCATGTTATACAGAGATTTTGGAAAAACAAATGAAAAAGTTTCAGTTTTAGGTTTTGGCTGCATGCGACTTCCTGTAATTGGAGATGATCCAAGTAACATTGATGAAGAAAATGCCATAAATATGCTTCGTTATGCCATCGACCATGGTGTGAACTTTATTGATACTGCGTACCCATATCATGGAGTTAGTTTGGATCAGGGAGGTGCAAGTGAGCCATTTTTAGCAAAAGCATTGAAAGACGGCTACAGGGAAAAGGTGAAAATAGCAACCAAACTCCCAAGCTGGGCAATAGAAACCCGAGAAGATATGGACAGATACTTAAATGAACAGTTGGAACGCCTGGAAACAGATTGCATTGATTTTTACATGGTTCACGGTATCAACAAAACTTACTGGGAAAACCTGAAAGAACTGGGCTTTGAGGAGTTTCTGGATCAGGCCATTAGTGATGGACGGATAAAACATGCCGGGTTTTCATTTCATGACCGAATTGAACTCTTTAAAGAGGTAGTTGACCATTACGACTGGTCTTTCTGTTTGATTCAGTACAATTATCTGGATGAAGATTACCAGGCAGGAAAAGAGGGTTTAGAATATGCATACAAGAATGGGTTGGGTGTGGCTGTTATGGAGCCTTTAAGAGGTGGACAGTTAGCTACCAGTATTCCACAAGACGTTCAAGAATTATTTAACAGGTCAGATATGAAGAGATCCCCTGCAGAGTGGGCTTTAAGATGGGTCTGGAACACCCTGAAGTGTCAGTGATCTTGAGTGGAATGAACACCATGGAACACGTTAAAGAGAATTTAAAAATTGCAGAAGAAGCACATCCCAATTCACTAACCGATACAGAATTAGGGATTATAGATCAGGCTAAATCAGTTTTTGAAGAGAAATTGAAGGTTAACTGTACTGGCTGCGGTTACTGTTTACCGTGTCCTTCTGGTGTAAATATTCCTGAAAATTTCGCAAAGTACAATGATTATTTCCTTTTTGGTAGTCCAGAAACAAAGGAAGAATACCAATTTCATTATATGGCCCTTATAATGGAAAATGAAAGAGCATCCGCATGTGTTGAATGCGGTGCATGTGAAGAACACTGCCCACAGGGTATTCCAATAATTCAAGAAATGAAGAAGGTTAAAGAGTTATACGAATGAATTTTTAATGGTTTTGCAGGATCAATGAAGATTTATATTTATTTAAATTAGAAATTAGGAGAAAAATAGAATGTCAAAGATAAAATTAATGGATAACTACATTTTTGAACTAAGCGATAAGGTAACGAGACAATCTGTTTCATATAATAACCGGTATGGAATCAAAATTGCGGCAGATTTATACTTGCCAAAGGACTTTGATAAGTCACAAAAACACTCAGCCATTATTGTGGGTGCACCCTATGGTGGTGTTAAAGAGCAGGGCCCTGGTATATACGCCCAAAACATGGCAGAACATGGTTTTGTAGCTCTTACATTTGACCCATCGTACAATGGATACAGCGGTGGAGAGCCAAGGCACCTTTCTTCACCGGATCTATTCGTGGAAGATTTCAGTGCAGCTGTTGACTATTTAGGCACCCGTCCATTTGTGGATAGGGATAAAATTGGAGTTATTGGTATATGTGGTAGCGGTGGTTTTGGAATCAGCGCAGCGCAGGTTGACAGACGTATCAAGGCTGTTGCCACTGTCAGCATGTACGATATAGCCCGTGTGGCAGCTAAAGGATTCATGGATTCACTTACTGAAGATGAGCGCAATAACATACTTGATACAGTTGCTGAGCAGAGGTACGCAGAGTTTGAGGGTAACGAGCCCGTACTGACTCCTCGAGGAGCACCTATTGGATTTGACGATAATACAGACCCTATCGGTCGAGAGTTTGGTGAATTTTATTCTACAACTCGTGGATACCACCCCAATTCAATTAGTCAGTTTACCATGACGAGCAGCATGTCCTTTATGAACTTCCCACTGCTTACTCACATTAAGTCAATCTCACCACGACCAATCCTGTTCGTCATAGGAGAACACGCTCACTCACGATACTTCAGTGAAGACGCTTACAAATTGGCAGCAGAACCCAAAGAACTCTACATAGTTCAAAAAGCAGGACACGTTGATTTGTACGATAAAACGGACTTAATTCCATTTGACAAATTGGAATCATTCTTTACAGAAAATTTGAAATAAAAATAATGAACTGTAAAAAAAAACAGAGCTTTAAGTGAAAATAAGTAAGTATTGGATTAAAAGTGGTAAAATGCAACCAAAAGATATCTTTGAACGTGATAAATCAGGTGAACAAATTTCACTAAACGATCCAGAATATTATAAGATCAAGGATGTAATAATCGAAGCACAGAGAATCACTGCAGAATTAAATAATTCATACCATGATGAGGAAGAAGTCAGAAAATTGTTTTCCCAGCTGACCGGGGTAGACGTTGATGAAACATCTTGGCTCTTACCTCCTTTCTACACTGATTTTGGTAAAAATATCAGAGTAGGGAAAAATGTGTTTATCAACCACGCCTGCACTTTCATGGATAGAGGAGGTATAACAATAGAAGATGATGTTTTAGTTGGGCCTAAAGTCAATCTGATTACAACCAACCACCCCATGGATCCATCTGAAAGACAATCCACCATATCAACTCCTATCTTAATCAAGAAAAACGCATGGATAGGTGTGGGCGCTATGATAATGCCCGGTGTTACTATTGGGGAAAATTCTGTAGTGTCCGCTGCCGCTCTTGTCACGAAAGATGTTCCGTCAAATACTGTGGTGGCAGGTATTCCAGCAAAAGTTATCAAAAATATCTAATGAAAAATTTCTTTCGCAGATTTACCTGTTCATTGATGGGTTAAAACGAAAAGAAAGTATTTACAATTTGATATAAGGAAAATATGGAATAATCTGAGTAAAATTATCCAAATGGGAATTTAAGGAATTATTAGGGTATTCTAGGGGATAATATTGAATGCTGCACTCCTCCCGTTGAAAATCCTTGTCAAAGTAAACATTTTTTTTCAAAAAGTGTCCACCCAGTCTTTGGTTCCACCCGCACCCTTCAGGCAGAAAACCGTATGATCATTATCATCATTTACTATTTTTATTAAAAGAAGAAGAATATCAACCTCGACATCCTATCAAGCCCCGTTGCATTTTTAGGGTGATGATTAAGAGGACCCAATGGAGGAATTGAACCTAAGGATCCCCTCCATAATCTGTGAAATTATGGATAATGGGTCTTTTTACACTTGAAATTTTCACTTAGAGCAATATTATTATTATTATATGCTCCCAGCTACGGGTTAGTAGCCACAGGCTGGAATATATTTTAAAATCGAGCTGAAGGCTCATGTATTCTATTTTAAACCAAAATCTTTATATAATCTTAATGACCATGAGTTATATAACTGACCATTGGGTCATAGTTAAGATTAAAAGTCATAAATATGATCTTCAGTCATTTATCGATATAGGTGAAATCATATGTCACTTGCAAAATGGAAGGAAAGAGAAAGAGAACAGCGTCAAAATGATATTATCAATGCTGCTAGGAAATTATTCGCTGATAAAGACTTTGATGAAGTTTCAATGAATGAAATAGCAGGGGAGGTTGGGCTTGGTAAAAGTACTCTTTACCTTTATTTTAAAAATAAAGAAGCATTGTACTTTGCTGTGTGTTTACGTGGTACTCGAATTTGGGCTGAAATGGTTAAAGAAGAGGTTGAAAAAGGGAATACGGGTTTAGAAAAGTTTGTATTATATGGAAATGCGAATAGAGAGTTTTCTAATAGATATCCTGATTATTTCAGGTTGCTGTATTCCCCCACATCAATCAAAAAACAATTTGATATGGATAAAATGACGAGTAGTGAAGAATTCCAGGAAGTAAGGGAATTATTTAAAGAAATAATGTTCATAGGAATAGATTCAATACAAAAAGGTATAGATGAGGGCGAAATCAGACCAGATGTGGATCCTGTGGAAGCAGCCATTCTCCTATCAGTAATATACAATGGTACGGTGAATATGGGAGACTGGGCTAAAGAGCTACTGGAAGGCAGGGAAATTGATGGAGAGAAATTTGGCAAAGATATAGGGGATTTATTTCTTCATATGTTAAGGAAGTAGGGATAACTATTGGAGTATCTTAAGCTGAATTCATGGAATTAATGTTACCTAAATGAGTTTATTCACGTGGGTGAAGAGGTGTTAAAATGGATAATATGGAATTAGGGGAAAATTTAAATGAAATCCTTAAATTGGAAAACGAACCAGTAGCTATAAAATGGTCTGTGAAAGAGCCAAAAAACGTTGAAAAGGAAGAAGGAAAATCAAGATTCTGTAATAAGCTTATAAAGGCCATGGATGGTGAAATATTCTATGCAACTTTAGAAGAAGAGGAATGTATGGGTGGTGCAAGATACTCTGGACTTAAGGATATGCATGAATACCCTGCAAATGTACAAAGCGGTGCATTTATGGTTCCAAAGGGTTTATATAAGGACATTCCTGCAGTGCAACGCTCAAGAAAAAATGAAATATACATAAACCCTGGAATTTTTAATGCAATCATTTTCTCTCCTTTGAACAAGGCAGAATTTGAACCCGATGTGATATTCATACTCTGCAATGCCCAACAGGGAATGGAAATACTTCATGCAAATTCATATGATTCAGGAAAACATGGAATGGGTGCTGACGCAGTTCCTGTATGCAGTTCAATGGCCGCATCACCTTATATGACTGGAAAAGTCACTTATGGATTTGGAGATGTGGCATCAAGGCAGAGTATGAATATCAGTCCAGAAGAAATTATGGTAAGTATTCCTGCAAGTGATTTGCCCCGTATAGTTTCTAATTTGAGAGAGATGCGAACTAAAATGTTCTTTAAGGAAGAATAATTTTCCAAATAATCATTACATCACTTGAAAATCGAAGATTTTCGATGCCAAAACATGAAACGTTTGAGGCTTTTTTTGAAAATCATGTAATTAAAAAAAGAATTTAAACCCCTTAGGGAATTGCTAAAATCTATTAAGGATGATAACTGTAAAAATAGGCCAGAAGTGATAACTATGAATTATGAAAGCCATTATAACCTTGCTAAAGATCAAATAATCCTGGTCATGGCGGGATTAATGGTGGGGCTCCTTTTAGCTGCCTTCGATTATTCAATAATATTAACAGCTATGCCCAAGGTTATTAACAGTCTGCATGGGATGGAATATTATGTATGGCCCTTTACATCTTACATGTTAACTTCAACCATTGCAATAATCCTTTTTGGTAAATTATCTGATATTTACGGTAGGAATCATGTTTTAATTGCAGGGATCATCACATTTGTTGTAACTTCAGTCATGTGTGGTTTTGCAACCAACATGTTTGAACTGATCCTATTTAGAGGACTTCAGGGAATTGGGGGCGGAATTCTAATATCCCTCCCATTTATTGTGGTTGGAGAAATTTTCAGTCCAAGGGAAAGAGCTAAATACATGGGGATACTTGCATCAGTGTTTGGGCTTGCAGATGTTTTGGGACCAATTCTTGGTGGTGTAATTACTGATACCTTCGGCTGGAGATGGGTGTTTTTCGTAAATGTTCCAGTTGGGATCGCTGCTGTAACCCTGATTCTTTATTCTCTTCCAAACTTTAAATTGCCGGATGTTAAAAAAGTCATTGATTACTCTGGGATCATCACCTTTACATTAGCTTTAAGTTCACTGTTCCTTGCAATAACACTTGCAGGAGATCAAAATACATATCCATTAACTGATATAGCTGGACTCCTTGTATTTTCAGTAGTCATGTTTACGTGCTTCGTCTTGGCTGAGAAAAAAGCTGTAGAACCTATTTTACCGTTATGTCTTTTTAAAAATTCAATATTCAGTGTATCAGCGGTAGAAAGTTTTTTAGCAAGTGCATTGATGTTTTGTGGGATAATTTACGTTCCATTGTTTGCACAGGGCGTTTTAGGCATGAGTGCTACAAATTCAGGGCTTATCATGATTCCCATGCTTTTTAGCCTTACAATAACCTCAATAATCACTGGACAAATCATATCAAAGGCTGGGAAATATAAAAAGCTTGTTATCGCTGAGTTTATCATAACTGGAATAGGAGTTGTGCTCCTCGCTACAATGAATGAGAATACATCTTATTATCTGCTGGTAGCATATTCAACTGTCCTTGGTATTGGTTCAGGAATGTCCTATAACATATTCAATGTAGCAGTGCAGAATGCATTTACACTGCGAGAAATAGGTATTGTAACAGCGTCTATGCGGTTTTTCAGAAATGTTGGTACCATTGTATTCGTTCCAATATTTGGATACATAATGAATTTCACTTTAGGAAGTTCAAATGCAGTCACTGCAAGTAAAACTCAAGCTTTAGTACTTTCTATCCAGAATATTTTCCTTGCGGCCATAATAGTGGCATTTGCAGGATTGATTGTTGCATTCTTCCTTAAAGAATACCCTTAGGTGGAGATGCACCTACTAAATCATGATATAATTAAATTTTTAATTGGAGATTGATAAAATGATTAGAGTGGCTGTAACAGGCGCAGGTGGAAGAATAAGTTCTAAAATAATTAAAACCATACTTAAAGAGGAAGATATGGAAGTTGTGGCAGCTGTAGGATCACCAAATACTCTGCTTGATGGAAAGGATGTAGGTGAAGTAATAGGTGTAGGAAAGATTGATGTTCCAGTAAATGGTGCACAAAAACTTGCTGAGGTTTTAAAGGAAAAGAAGCCAGATGTTCTCATTGATTTCACTATAGCAAACACAGCCGTGGGTACAATTAAAACTTCGGCAGAATGTGGAGTTAATGTAGTTGTAGGTACAACTGGATTTTCAGAAAAACAATTAAGTGAAATTAAAGAGTCTATCCAAAAAAATAAGATAAAAGCAGTTATTGCTCCAAACATGGCAGTGGGCGTAAATGTATTTTTTAAAGTTATCGAAGACCTGGCAAAAATCCTCAATGATTATGATATCGAAATAATAGAAGCTCACCACAAGCATAAAACTGATGCACCATCAGGAACTGCTGTTAAAGCTTACGAAATTATAGCAGAGGCACTGGAAAATAAAGATGAAACTTGTGTCTATGGTAGGCAGGGGATTGTAGGTGCACGAACTCCTGAAGAAATAGGAGTACATGCAGTTCGTGGCGGAGATATTGTTGGAGATCATACAGTACTTTTTGCAGGGGAAGGAGAACGAATTGAACTCACCCACAGGGCGCACAGCAGGCAGGTTTTCGTAACAGGAGTAATTAAAGCATTACAATATATTATTGAAGCTCCTGAAGGAAAAATTAGCGATATGAAGGATGTTCTCGGTATAAAATAAAAATAGAAGGCTATTTTTTTTATTTTAATACATTATAATTGAATATACGGCACATTATGAATAATAGGGTGCTGTACCTCCTTCATTTAAAAATCGTTCGTCAAAGTATAAATCTTTTATTAAAAGTTTTCAGCCCGTCTGTGGCCCCACCTGTAATTGTGGAGATCCAAATATGAAATAGTCTTAAATTTTTTTGTAATCATGAAATATCTTTATTTGAAGATTTATTGGAGTTATTGGGTTTAAGGAGTAGTATTAAGATAATAATGGGCGAAATGAGAGCTAATATGAAAATTGCATATTGGCTAGTATTTTGTAAATAGGTCATTTTAAACAAGTAATTGTTAATTAGTATTATAATTTGAATTATAAATAGGCATGACAGACTTGTATAATAAAGTGCATGATTAAAGTTAAAAAGATTCAACCTAGAAGCCAAAAAGGACGCAACAACAGCTAAAAAAACGACTAAAGCTCCAGGATTTCCGGAACCTAAATATGAAAGAAACACACCAATTAACAACATTAATGAGAAAAAAAACACTCTATTCAATGACATTTTACAACCTCTTCAAAGCTTTAAACTAATAAATGGGCATTTTACTTAATTATATGGATGCAAATTATAAAACATCTTCTTTTAGTGAAAGATATTACTGTGTTGGATCCATTGAAAATAGTTTCTCAAACTATATACTTCTTTTGAAAACCGTCCAGCCCAGCCTGGCTCCACCTGCACATCCTCCAGCTCCCCACCCAGTACCCGGGCCAGCTGCAATTTAACACCAACGAGCCTGCAGTCTGCAATGATTATTGGACGAATTCCAGGTCCTGTGGTACACCTATGGGGGTTCAGCTCCAGGTCTTTACCGAGTCAGGCCGAATTGAGCAATTCTTTGATCCCCCGAGGGGATCAGGTTGCCACTCAAATACAGTAAAATAGGTTTAAATTTGTTTTTAGGGGATAATTTGGAGAAGAGATTAAATAACATTAAAAAAGAGTCAGATCACCTTAAAGAGTTAGAAATTTAATTGACCTCAACCATAACTTTATTTAAGAAGAACCCCTTTTCCTTATATAAAGGAAGTTACACCACTAAGTTAACTTACTTAGCAGATTTTAGGGGTGTGTTTGATATCATTTATATTGTTACTTCCTGACCTATAATTTACGGTGATAACACAATGGAAATTCTGTGGTTTTATATAGCAGTTGTCCTTGCAATAAGCGATGAAGTCCACAGTAAAATAATGTGGCATCTTCTATTCGACTTTTACATACTACTTGCAGGTCTGATAAAAGGGTTTGTTGCTTCAAATATAAGATTATGGGTGGTTCATGAAGCCATGGAGGCAATGTTCCACTTCGTGGTGCTTTCACTGGTCTTCTGGTCACTTGAAATTGGAATACTGGCTGCAACGATCCACATGGTGATAGATCTCTACCATGAACTTTCAGGACTTGAATTAAAGCCACTGTATCATAGATCACTTCACTTCGTCATTGAATCATTCTTCTTCATCATGGTTCTTTCTGCATGATATTGGTTTAAGATCTGATACAAAGGATTGGAAGGTTCAACAGAATATTTTTTTAAAATTCCTTTTTTATAAAACTTTTAATATCATCGTTTTAATTAATTTTTTAAAGTCAAATAATTGTTCAATACTATTTTTAAAGTTAGAAAATAATCTTTTTAATTGTCTAACGATTATAAATCTTGAACTTCAGAACCTAAATTAATAGGCTTAAAAATTAATAATACTTATATTATTTAATTTAATATTGAAATTGTAAAGAAAGAAATCTTACTAAAGGTTTTAATTGATAAGTTTTGTTGTTATAGGACTGGTTTTAAGCTTCCATTCAATACCCTTACCTTTTGGGATCATTTTTTATAATATCAAAATAGATATTCAAAGTAGTTAATTGAACAAAAATCAAAGAAGAAATACCATTTTTATCAACTTATATTTTTAACTGAAGTAGGAGATTGAAATGCCAGTTATAAACTTTACCTACAAAGATATTGACGAAGCCTTAGGACAGAAAATTCCAAAAAACGAACTAATAGATATGCTCCCTATGATTGGGAGTGATATAGAGGATTATGATGATGAATGCTTGAAGGTTGAGTTTTTCCCAAACAGACCAGACCACTACAGTGTGGAGGGAATAACAAGAACCCTCAAGGGAATGCTTGATATTGAAGAGGGAATACCCTCCTATGAAACATCCCCATCAGGCATGAGCATGACCGTGGACCCCGGACTTAAGGATATAAGGCCCTACACTTCCTGCTGTATAGTTGAGGGTATCAGTATAAATGATGAAAAACTCGTTCAGCTGATGGACTTTCAGGAGGACCTGCACTGGGTTCTTGGAAGGGACAGAAAGAAAGTTGCCATTGGAATTCACAACCTGGACGTTTTAAAACCCCCATTTTCATACATAGCTGCAGATCCAGATTCTGAATCATTCTTGGCCCTGGAAATGACTGAAGAAATGACACTCCGTCAGATACTTGAGTGTCATAAGAAGGGAAAAAAGTATGCACACCTTCTTGAAAAATTCGATAAATATCCTCTTATAAGGGATTCTGAGGCAAATGTACTTTCAATGCCCCCAATAATAAACGGGGACCTTACAAAACTTTCAACAAAAACTGAAAATGTTTTCATCGATGTAACAGGTACCAACGAGAGGGCTGTGAACTACGCACTCAACATCATTGCAACCTCCTTTGCAGAGGCAGGCGGCAGAATAAAAACCGTTAAAGTGGTATACGATGATAAAAAGGTTCAAACACCTGATCTAACTCCTAAAGAGATCTATGTGAGTGTTAAAAATGCCCAGAAACGTATAGGTGAAGAACTAACAGCACAAGATGTTGTAAGAATGCTTAAACGTGTAAGACTCCATGCAGAGGCTGAATCTGAGGATAAAATCAGGGTTCTTGTGCCGGCATACAGGATAGATGTGCTTCATGAGGTGGATGTCATTGAGAATATTGCAATCGGTTACGGCTTCAGAGATATTGGCTCAGAGCTTCCAGACATTGCAACCATAGCCTATGAAGATAAAACAAGGTTTTTTGAAAATAGGGTCCGGGAAGTTATGGCAGGAATGGGCTTCAACGAAGTTATGAGTTTAATGCTAACCAACGAGGAGCACCACTACCATGATATGAGGCTTCCAGAGGATGATAGGGTTATGGTGGCTCAGCCAATATCTCAGGACAGAACCATGATAAGAAAAAGCTTATTAAACGGTTTAATGGAATTTTTAGAGGACAACAAGCATGAAGAACTTCCCCAGAAAATATTTGAGGTGGGAGATGTTGTTTACATGGATGGGGAGACTGAGACCCATACAAAAATAGTTAAAAAACTTGCAGGGGCTGTTGTTCATTCAACTGCAAATTTCACCGAGATAAAATCCATCACAGATTCCATGATACAGAATTTAGGGCTTAAAATGGAGATAGAATCCTTAGATCATCCTTCATTTATAGGTGGAAGGTGTGCGGGTATTAAAGGAGTTAAGGAAACCAGCTATGATGAAAATGCTTCAGGATCTGATGGTGCTTCAGTTCAGATCACAGGATTCTTTGGAGAACTACACCCAGAGGTTATAACCAACTTCGAAATGGATTATCCAGTTGTTGCATTTGAAGTTGAATTTAAAGGAATTTAAGGTTAAATGGTTTAAATTTGAAATTTATTTCAAATTTTTAAACATTTTTTTTAAATTATTTTATAGTAGCTCATCAATATTCATTGTCATAAAAAATATTCATCTAAAAAAAATTTTAAGAAAGATTTATAAAAAAAGATTTTTAAGGTTTCATTTAATTTTATTCTTTTCTTAATCCTTCTTTTCAAGCTCACTAAATTATTTCATTCCCCCAGGACTGTGACATCCACCTTTCTCTGTCTTGGGCCGTCCAGTTCCACAAAGAATATGCTCTGCCAGGTTCCAAGTCCCATTGAACCATCTGTAAGTGGGATGGTTTCGCTGCTGCCAATTAGAAATGCCTTTATATGGGAATCTGCATTGTTGTCAATGCGGTTGTGCTTGTAATCTCCCTTTGGAATGAGAGAATTAATGGTATCCTTGAAATCCTCAACGAGCCCAGATTCATTCTCGTTTATAACCACACCCGATGTGGAGTGTCGGGTGAAAACACTGACGAGGCCATTTTTTATACCACTTCTCTGTGCAGCATCCTTCACAGGACGTGTTATATCAACTACTTCAACCCTTTCGTGGGTTTCAACATCTAGAACTTCTCTTTTTGGCATGTTTTTATCCTCATTCAGATATCATTCAAAACTTCAATTCACTGTACTATACCTTTGTTCTTTATCCTTCAAATTTGTTTGAGGAGTCAGATATAAAAAAAAATAATTTTAAAAAGACCATGCAGGGGTCTTGATTTTCAAAACTCATTACTGAATCTGTATAGATAATGAATTAAATTCATAAAAATAGAAGTTCATTGTTTATTTCACAAAATATAAAATAAAATATATAAAAAATTATTTTAGTCAATTCAGATTAATCCCTGTGTAATTGAAATGGTTTGAAGTTTTTAGAGTCGAAACTGTGACTCTATATCTGCTTCAACCATCATCCTTTCACAGTGGTAGCACCTCAAGGTTACAGGTTCCTTTTCTGTAACATAGAACTGGGTTTTCACAGGTTCATTGGCATTTGTTATGCAGTTAGGGTTAGGACACTTCAAAATACCTTTAACCTTTTTTGTAAGTTGTACTTTACCTTTTTCAACGATTTCATACTCTCGGACTATGTTTATTGTTGCGTGGGGTGCGATTAATGCTATTTTGTCCACTTCCTTAGATTTCAGTTCCCTGCCCTCTATTTTAACAATGTCCTTTTTTCCCATCTGGGATGATTTGACGTTCATTGCAATGGTAACTGCAGCCTCGCCATTGGGTAGTTCTAATATTTTAAGAACATTTAAAGCCCGATTAGCTGTTATGTGGTCTATTACTGTCCCGTTTCTTATTGGTTTGACCTTGAGTTCCTTTGGAGTTTTCATCAAATCCTCTCGTAACTTGTACATTGTATGAATTTTAACCATACCTTATGAACTATTTATATAAATTAGTTTCAAATATGTGTTCCTGTTTAGAGATCTATTATTGATACGTTTTTACAAGTAGCACAGTGCATGGTGCGGAGTGAACAATCTTTTCAGTCACACTTCCAAGTAAGTGTTTGTCGATCTTGCTTTTACCAGTTCCAACAACGATCATGTCAACATTTTCCTTTTCTGCAGTTTTTATTATCTCGTTTGCAGGATCCCCTTCCACAATGATGCCTTTGAAGGTACTGTTTGGAGTTTTTAACTTTGCTTCTAATTTATTTATAACGTCCTTTCCCCTTTCATTCAGTTCCTTCTTCATCATTTCCTTCACCTTGGAGGGTGTAAGAAATGGAACTGAAGTATCAACAACATATATCCCTATTAACTCACATTCCTTTTCTTCAACAAGTCCCAAGGTATGCTTGGAGATCTCTTCAAGGTAATCTCCCATGGTTGCAACTAAAATTTTTTCGTACATGGTATCACATCGTCATAGATAATCTTGTTATTATATAGATTAGGTAAACTACTATTAAAATTAATCCGCCCCACCTTGAAAGCTTTTTGTTTTTGACTGTAAGTAGAAGCAGTAAAACAGTTACAAATATCATGTAAGGAGCGTCAAATGTAACTGAAAGCTTTTCAATTGGTATTGCAACGAATAAAGATGGTACACCTATACCTATAAGAATGTTGAAAATGTTACTTCCAAGTATGGTACCCATTGAAAGACCGTGAAGCTTTTTCAGTGCAGCTGATAATGTAACAACGAGTTCTGGAATACTGGTACCAATTGCAAGTGCGAAGAGGCCGATTATCATTTCAGGTATGTTTGCCATGTGTGCAATTTCAACCCCTGCCCAAACCATAATACGACATCCTATTATAAGTCCTGCAAGACCTGCAATGGTTAAAATAATTGTTTTTTTCTTATTGAATGGTTTTGAATCTTTATCTTCAACTTCCTTCACATCATCAGAGGATTTCTCTGTTTCTGCAGTTTTTTCTGTGTTGTCCCTCTTCTGAGCTTTCACAAGTTGCCACAGATAAATTAAATATGCAATTATCAGAACGATTCCTGCCACTCTTGTTATCTCATTACCTATCAACATGAAGAACATCAGTATCAAACAAGTGATCAAGGTCATTAATCCATCTCTTCTGAGTTCTTCTTTTCCTGTTTTTATATATCCTGCTACAAATGCAGTTATTCCTAAAATTGCAGCAATGTTCCATATGTTGGATCCTATAACTACACCAACACCAATATCTGGATTTCCAGATAGCACTGATATCATTGCAGAACCAAACTCTGGCAAGGAAGTTCCAACTGCAGATGCTGTTACTCCTAGAATTACCTGGGATATTCCAACGTGTTCACCGACATCCACGATGTTGTCAACGAATAAGTCTGCTGATTTAATGACTATCAAAAGAGATACTATTATTGCCGCTACCATTATGATCCATGTGTACATACTCTCACCGGAATTATCTTTCCTTTTTCCTTTTTATAAATCTTTGTAATAAAAATTATATTAAACAACTCAACCTATATAAATGTCGTTAATTATTTGAGAAATAGATTTTTCAAATGACTTTGAAGTTACAGTATCAATCAATGCCATCAAAACTTAAATTCATTTTATAAAATTCTTAAAATAGGTTGTTTACTTCAAGAGGGTTTACATAGGGTTTAGGAGATTCAACTGAAATAGGATCCAATTAATAAAAAATAGAGTAATTGATGTTTCTTAATATTTTTTTAAAAAAAAGAAGAGTTTAAAAAGATTTAATCACCTTTTTTTACCTTTTTTACCCTTCTTACCTTTTTTACCCTTTTTACTTGGGGTTTTTTCCTTTACAGGTGCTGGTTCGGGCATATCCTTTTGGAGAAGTCTTTCTATGAATTTTGCAAAGACTGGTCTTGTTATGAACACTCCTATCAACACACCAATTATTGTGGTGACTGCGAAACCTGAGAGCACACCTATTCCTGTGGATCCTCTTGAGAAACCAATGTAGGCAAGTGGAAGCATAGCTGCAACCAGTGTTCCTGCCGATGCAAACACAATGAAGAAAGCATGTTGGATCTTCATTTTAATTGCTTTGCTTCGTCTTCTGGATTTTTCACCCAGGGTTTCACCCCGTAAAACCTCATCAGTTATGATGATCTGGTCATCAACTCCAGTACCTATGGCTGCAATTATACCCGCTATTGCAGCAAGGTCAATGTTCCATTTGATTATGGACGCAACTCCCAGTATGAGGAGAAGTTCAACGAGACTTGTGAATATGATTGGAAGAACCAGTTTAGGTGTTCTGTACCTTATGATGATGATTATTGCAATTACAATGAGTGCAACAAGACCAGCAACAAATGCACTGTTTTTAAACTGACTTCCAAGCTCTGCAGAAACACTGCTCACACCCACAATACTCACCTTAACAGGCAGGGCACCTGACTCAAGTATGATCTGTATACTTTTTGCCTGTTTTGCAGCAGCATCTTTTGTTGATGCAGTACCAGATACCTCAACCTCAGTTGAAGGCACACCATTTGCAAGATCCTCACTGAGTGTAGGTGAAGATACGATGTTACCATCCATGTACATGTTGACTGTTTGTCCAGCTTTGCCCTTTGCAACCTGTGCAAATTTATTTGCACCTGCCGTTGACACCTTAAATGGAACAGACCATGTGGTTCCTGTAACTTGATACGGTTCTACGGTTGTTATATCTGTACCAGAAAGGGCAGTTTCATTACCTATCTTTGCCTCGAATTTACCAGGTGTACCCACAACCTTTGCAACTTCACTGGGTTGCACACCAGCTATTTCAACGATTACATCCTGGTTACCACTCTGCCTTACTTTAACGTCCTTCACACCAAACACGTTCAGACGTTTATCCAGTACTGCTGTTACCTTGTTCATTGTGGTTTGATCAACCGGTTGTTCGAGATGTATCTGGATCAGGGAACCTCCCTTTAAATCCAGACCTTCCTGTATTCCATACACTGAAATTGAAGCTATACTTGCAAATATGAGGATTACGAGCAGTATTACGCGGTAATCCTTGAAGAAATCCTTCCATCCTTCGTTCATCTGTGACCCTCCATGTACCATCTTAGGAGTCCAAGGTTCATGAGCCAGGTTGCCATGAGGTCTGCAAGGAGACCCAGTATTAGAACTGCAGCTATTTCACTTAAAGTCTTAGCAGAAGGTATAAAGACTATAACTACAACATAAAGAGCAGCCATTGCACCAATTGCAGCTCCTGTCATGGTTATACCTGTTTTAAACGCTCCTCCTGCTCTTTCATTCACAGTTCCTTCTCTGTCCTTTAGAACTCTTGTTGTAAGCAGAATATCTGTGTCCACACTGTAACCTATGAGCATGAGGATTGCACCCACTGATGCCATTGATAATGGTATTCCAAAGAGTGACATTCCACCCACTGCAACAACTATATCCACAAATGCTGAGAATATAACTGCCAGAGACGGAACGATTTTCCTGAACACTATAAATACAGTTATGGACATGAATATGAATGCAAATGCAAGTGCCCAGTAAACCTGGGTCAGTGCCTGTTTACTGAGAAGCGGCCCAACTGATCTGTAGCTTTGAGTGGTTGCAGTTCCATTTATTGAATTTGTGAATTTAACAACATCTGCAGCACCACCTATCTCAACTGTGGCCTGATTACCGGATGTACTCACACTAACATCAGTTATTCCTGTTCCATTTTGAATTAATGCTTTAAGTTCATCTGAACTTACAGACTTTTCAAGTTGTAATGTGGCTATAGACCCTCCTTTCAGGTCTATACCTTCATGTAGCCCATTTGTTGCTATAAGGGCCAGAGCCAGTATTGTAACTATTACTGGAATTATTATCAAGGGTTTATAAGATTCTAAGATCTTCTCTTTTGCTGACATTGAATCACCAATTTATGTTTCCATGTAACTTCTATGTTTCTTGCAGTCCATATAGTATTTCTCATATTCCATAGAGCTTTAAATCCATGGCTTCAACCATACTTTCCACATCTTCTTTGATCTCTTCAGAACTTTTATTTGAAGTTGTAATTACAAATGAATTTACCATTCTGCCTCCCCGGGCCTCTATCTTTTCACGCATTCTTTTAATAACACTTTCGCCACCTTTACTCCCCATTGTAGCGAATAGAATCACGTCTTTACCCTGGAGATCACATCTGTCGATTAAGCTAATGACTGCAGGGGCAGGCTTCCCACCCCAGGTTGGAGTTCCAATATAAACAAGGCCGTAATCACTAATATCAACAGAATCAGGTTTTATTTCAGTTTTATTTTCTCTTAAAGCATCAATTGTTGCTATCATATAATTAAGGGCACCCATTCTGTCTTTAAGATCAATGAATTCTATTTCATCAGCTTCAACTCCCTTTGCAAGGGTTTTTGCAGCTAGTGCAGTTTTTCGGGTCCTGGAGTAATATAGAACTACTGTCTTCATTAAATTACCTCAATTTTTATTAAAATTTAACAGGTGACTACTTATAACTAATTTTTAACTTCCAAAAAACTTTTTTTAACTTTCATAAAAATTAAAAAAAATATATAGAATTTAATATTCATCAAACACCTTATATTTTTTGTTCCTGGTTTTATAAAGGTTTAGGGGTGCATACCCATTTGATCTATGGATTCTGTTTCAGGGAACCCGAACATCAAATTCATGTTGTGAACAGCCTGACCTGATGCACCCTTAACAAGGTTATCAATGGATGAAGCAACTACAAGCCTTCCATTTTCATCTATATCAAAACATCCAATGTGGCAGTAGTTTGATCCTCTAACAGAACTTAAACGGGGCACTTCACTAAGATCAAGAACCCTTACAAATGGTTCGTCTTCGTAGAAATTGTCGTAAACTTCTTTCACATAATCAGAACTCACATCTTCTTTCAGGAAGCTGTGAACAGTTGTGAGAATTCCCCGTGTAACAGGTACAAGATGGGGTGTGAATGAAACCCGCACCTTTCCAAAGTTACCAAGCTTCTCCTGGATCTCAGGCATGTGCCTGTGACTTGTAACAGCATAGGGTGCAACATTATCACTGCAGTTAGGGTAATGGGTAGTTTCTGTGGGTTTAACACCTGCACCGCTTACCCCACTTTTGGAATCTATTATCAGGGTATCAACAAGTCCCTCTGAAACGATTGGTAGGGATGCGAGTATGCCTCCTGTTGGGAAACAGCCAGGATTTGCAACAAGATCTGCACCTTTGATAGCTTTTCTGTTAATTTCTGGAAGTCCATAAACTGCCTTTAATGGATTGGTGTGTTTGAAACCGTACCACTTTTCATATACATCGTAGTCATCGAAACGGTAATCTCCTGAGAGATCCACAACCTTTGCTCCAGTCTCAAGTATCTCTGGCACGATCTTCATTGAGGCACCATGGGGAGTTGCTGTAAAAACCAGATCTGCATCCAGATCTCCTGGTTTAATATTTTCAAATTCAATATCCAGATCACGAAGATGAGGATGTACCTTATGAATTGGAATACCTTCAAACTGCCTTGATGTTGCAGCAACAATTTCCACCTGGGGATGATGATTTAAAAATTTCAGGAGTTCCCCTCCAGTGTAACCGCTTGCTCCAACTATTCCTACTTCTATCATTTTTTCACCATAACTTCTTTTATAATCTGTTTATATTAAAAATTACTGTTTCAAAGCTAATTTCTATGATATTTTGCATTGAATGATTGATTGATCTGGAACAGAATGCTGAATCCATTAATGAAATTCGATCAAAAACTATGTTTAATACTATTAAAATTTTTAATATTATAAACTTAACCTTTGGTTCCATGCAAAATTCAATTTAGATGTACTGAACCATGTAGAATTTAAATCTGGAAATGTTTTAATAACCTCAATTTATAAAAGCCTTGTTAATTGGTTCTTTTATTTTTTAATGTTATTAAATTTATGAAATATTTCAAATCCCATAAAATAATTATCTTTGACGATTTTAACGGATTAAAAAGCCATATAAACTTTAAAATAGCCTTTAAATCTAGAATTTAGAAGATTTGGATGATTTCAATATCAATTAAAACTGTTAGTTATTGGGTTTTTAATTTAAAAGGATGATCTAAAGGTTTAAACCCATAAAATACTTAAATTTAGGCTAAATAAGGTCTAAAAGGGGTTTAATTACTTAAAGAATCAATCACTGGTTGTGGCTCATGATCGGCTACTTCAATACCTTCTCAGAGTGTCTTAAATCTAAAACAGAACGTTTTAATCGTTGTTTTTTGAAAATAAAATGAAAAGATTTATATATCATGTTCAAGTGATCATATAGTTGTCCAGAAGTCCAAGATGCACATCTTTGACATCTTTGGACATGGAGGCGGTATAATTTAGCGAAAGGAAGGAGTTGCACTGGTTTATGCCTTTGGTGTGGCCAAGTGCAGTTTGTCCTTCGCTAAGAACTTAAAAACCGAAATTCGACTTTTTAAATCTTTAAAAACTGTTTTTTATTCTTGTATACCAATGAATAAATTTAAGTAAATTCATTTGAGCGTTTCTGTTTATTAAATTTCTGTTTTATTAAAAATTATCTTATAAAAAAAATTTTATCCAATTGTTAGACTCCCCCATAAAAAAAATTTTATTTTTAAAAAAATAAGATTAAAGGTCAGAATTTAAAATACACTTTATAACATTTAATTTAAGGTTACAAATTAATTTTAATTCCCTTTTAAGCTGCAAATCCTGAAAAATTAGAATAAAAAGTTTTTAGGATTATCAACCCTTTATCATGGTTCCAATACCCTTTTTTGTGAATATTTCAAGGAGAACCGAGTGTTGAATCCTGCCGTCAATGATATGGGCTGAAGAAACTCCGTTTTCAACTGCATTGAGACATGTTGTGACTTTGGGTATCATCCCATCCTTAACTATTCCCTGATCTATGAGTTCCATAACCTCATCAGCTTGGACCTTTTTTATGAGGGTTTCAGGGTCCTTGGGGTCTTCAAGTATTCCTGGAACATCCGTTAAGATTATGAGCTTTTCAGCATCTACAGATGATGCAACATCCCCAGCAACAGTATCTGCATTAAGATTTAAGGTACTTCCCTTATCATCCACACCAATCGGAGATATTATTGGTATGTAATCGTTCATTGTTAGCATATCAATTATTTCAGGATTTACAGAGTCTATTTCCCCTACAAGGCCCAGGTCAATGGTGGTTTCTTCACCTGTTTCTCCATCCACAATTACCTGCGGGGCTCTTTTTCTTGCATTTAAGAGGAGGTTATCTTTTCCAGAAATACCTATACCTTTCCCTCCGTGCAGACACACCTTGGAAACAATATCTGTATTTATCTTTCCCACCAGAACCATTTTAATGATTTCCATTGTTTCCTGGTCTGTTATCCTCAAACCTCCAATGAACTGAGGTTCTTTACCGAGTTTGTTCATGGATCTTGAGATTTCAGGACCTCCACCATGGACAACTATTGGTTTCATACCCACGTACTTCAAAAGGACTGTGTCCCGGGCAGTTGAGCTCATGGTGGTATCATCTATCATTGCATGTCCACCGTACTTTATGAGGATCTTCTTTTTATGAAATTTCTTGATGTAAGGCAGTGCCTCAATTAAAATATTAACTGTTTCCATTTAAATTCCCCGATTAAAGATTAAACCAGATTCATTCATTAACATTGTTCACTGAAATTATTAAAATTATAGTTTTTATTAATAATAGATATTTTAAATAGATCTTCTCAATCTTATTTTAATTTGAATATTAAATTTAAAAGGGATTGTTGTGGTTTTTTTAGGTGGAATACTCAGCATTTATCCTCACGTAGTCGTAGCTCAGGTCACAACCATATGCTGTTGCTGAATATTCTCCAAGATTCATATTCACTGTTATATTTATCTCGGAATTTTCCATAACCTCCTCTGCAGCAACAAGCTCCTTAGAACCTTCGTAAGCCTTCACAGTACCTTTATCAACTATGTTAACTGTGTTTTCATCAGATTTCAGGGTTATGGTTACCTTCTCTTCATTCATTTCCGCACCTGAATAACCTACAGCAGCAACGATCCTGCCCCAGTTGGGGTCTGCGCCAAATATTGCAGTTTTAACAAGAGATGAAGATACAACAGCTTTTGCAGCACGTCGTGCATCTTCCAGACTTTCTGCACCCTTAACCTCAACCTCCATGAATTTGGTTGCACCCTCACCATCCTTTGCAATCATCTTTGCAAGTTCTGTGCAGAGGTAGTCCAGTGCTTCCTGGAATTTCTCATCTATTCTGCCAGATCTGCCGTTTGCCATGATCACAACCATGTCATTGGTGCTCACATCTCCATCCACAACAACCATGTTGAAACTTTTGTCCACAGCCCTCTTAAGAGCCCTTTGAAGTTCTTCTGATGATGCCTGAACATCCGTTGTTATGAAACAGAGCATGGTGCCCATGTTCGGTGCTATCATCCCTGAACCTTTACACACTCCACCAATCCGTACTTCATTCCCATCTTCAAGGGTTGTTTCAACTGCAAATTCTTTTGGAAAAGTATCAGTTGTCATTATGGCTTCTGCCACATTCCTTGAGGATTTAGGAGAATTTCCAAGGTTATCCATGGCTTCATTTATCAGATCCGTTATGATCGGCATTGGAAGTTTTCTACCTATTATCCCTGTTGAGGCAACTGCAACATCCTCTGATTTGATTTCAAGCTTATCTGAAATAATACTGGCCATTTCCAACCCATCTTCCATACCCTCTTTGCCTGTGAAACAGTTTGCATTACCACTGTTTGCAACAACTGCAGATAACTTGCCGTCTTCCACAGCATCCTTTGTTATTATAACTGGTGCTGCAACAACCTTGTTTGAAGTGAAAACTGCAGACGCAGCACTGTGTTTAGAGACTATGATTGAAACGCCATAATCTCCTTTACATGCTCCTGAAGCTTTTACTCCACTCACAGCACAAATTCCACCTTCTACTCTTTTCATAGAAACTTCTCCTTCATTTTTTTAGAATTTTAATTCTTTTTAAATCCACAATTATAGTTTTTATTAATAAAAATTTTGAGATTCGAACTTTTTTTATTAATAATCTATTAAGAGGAGTTTGTGCGTGTACTGTTTGTGGATGAATTCGTTGATTGTGTATTAGTTTTAGAGTTTTCCACGTACACTTGATCATTACTTGAATCGTCCAGCACTGAGTTGTTATCAGCAGAGTTTCCCACTGTGTTTGTTGTTGAATAGGGTAAAGCTGGAAATTCACTGGTTGTGGTATTGTTAATCTGAAGAGTGTTGTTAATTGGACTGAATCCCACCAGGATTCCAGCTCCTGTTCCAACTACAAATGCAAGCATGGAAACTACCAGTGAAACTACAATTTTTCCCTTAATTTCTGGTTTCATTGCAAATTACACCTTTAATATTATAGTTCAGGATATTAGAGTGATCTTTTTAGATCCTTTTTTGCTTAATTAAAAAATATTTCAAATGATCTCTTTTTTTAGTTTGTAAGGGCGTAGAGTAATGCCAGTACAATTGCTACAAGTCCAAACACTGGTTGTCCCATATTCCAGCCCAGGAACGTTGCAATGAACACGAAGAGGAATATTATCACAATCTTACCCTTCTTGTTTACCATGAAGTCAAGGACGGATCTTGTGAATTCAGATGGAATGTAGTAGGCGTAGATTCCATCGGCAAGATCAAAGACCATAACCGGACTGTTGTTCCATATTTTTATGCTATCTGCTATCTGGGCTCTTTCACCGGCTTCACGTCTGCTTTTACCTATTCCAACCCTTAACCTTAATCCATTGTTCAGGGAGTGCCATGCTGAGTCTATTCCAGCACGAAGTGCAGCATCCTTGGTTGGGAAGTTAGCTATTAAGTCATCCCCACCTTCTCTATAACCCTCAATTTTACCGTTACACTCTTTTTCAATGAAATTTTTAACTTCACTCATTATATCAACGAGTTTGTCCCTTCCATTTTCAGATATGAACTGGGTGGAATCTATTGCATCTATGAAAAGGTAGTTGTCATATGATTTGGGACTGCCACCAACACTTCCAACCTTGGATGAGAACACAACTGCAAATTCTCCTCCAAGCTTTGTGAAGCCCACACCTGAAGTTTCACCTATCTGTTTGTTGAGGTTTATGGATCTCTCAATTGCAGCGGCTCCTGTCATACCCACAGAAGCCCTTACATCGATATCCTTGTTCATACCCAGGGATATGATTTTGATGGCCACCCTTATGGCATCGTTTTTTGATAGCATACGGGAAACAATTTCACTGGAGCTCTGCTCAACGATTGTACCCCTTTCCTTTTTAATGAGACTTACAAATTCACTTATAATAGTCCTGTCCTGCTGGAACACTTCTATGTAAAGGTAACGGTCACTACCCATTATTATGTTACTTAGAAGGGCGTATTCATTCACATCATTTTCTGCGGGGGTTATCTCTATGAATTTTCTGTTTTCTGGAATGTTACCGTTTCCAACTTCATTCACAAGGTTGTGGAAGATGTTGTTGGTTGTTATGTGGGCTGCTTCAATTTCAAGAAGCATGGTACGAGTGTAATTAATCATTGCAACATATTCCCGTTCTGTTTCGTTGGTTGGGTAGTACTTAGTTCCAATGCTTATGACCCTGTGTTTTATCAGAAATCCAAAGATGACTCTGGAAATATAGTCCATGACCATTTATTTTTCTCCTCCCTTCTCTAATGTTATATCAAAGTGCCCAGGTTTTTCCATGAGCATACTGGGTTTAACTGACACTATTGGGAATTTCCATGTTCCAAGTCTTGCAGCAACTGTGCTTGCAATGTTCCTTGAATTTTTCTTTACAAAGGCGTAATCATGGTCGTTTATGGTTATGTTTACGTTGTAGGGAGATTCTTCAAGTATTTCATCTGAATAAATAATATTAAGCTCAAATGTTCCAGGTTTTGTGAAAAGATCATTTCTAACAGCCACAAGGGGTGCATGATCCAATTTTAATCTGTCTCCAACTGTAACAGCTATGTTTCCAGCATTCTTCACAGCATCCCTGTAGTCCCTTGGACTGACGAGTACGAATATAATGAAGTCACTGGTTTTTTCGGCATCTTCAACCATGTTCAAAACCTTACCAAAGAGTGGGATCTTCATGAACACATCTTCTATCTTGGAATCTATGCTTTCTTCCTTACTTTTGGTGATTCTGTCAATGGCTTCTTTTGCAACAGCTATGCCGCTGAGTTTTTTATTTTTTTTCTGTTTATAAGCATCTAAACCCTTTTTTTCGAAGTCAGTCAGTGTTTGGGAGCATATCTTCTGCAGTATATTTTTTATCTTTTTAGGTTTGGAAGATTTTCCAATTGACACGTTACCATCTACTATACTGTATGGAATTCTTCTGCTCGATATATCCTGAAATTCATCGAAATAATCCCTGAAAACATCGTTTGAAAGGATTTTAGCATCTTCTTCTTCAGCCATCTTAAGTATGAAGTGATCTGCAGTTGTTCCTGAAGGCACCTGCATAATTTTATCTTCTTCAATGAGCTTTTTTAAATCTTCTTTTTCATCTATCTCGTGCCTGAGCGATGCATCTGCTATTAGAACAGGCTCATAGCCTAATCCTTCAAGGGCCTTCACTGCCTTTAAGATATTTTCCAAAATTGGTTTACCATCCTTTTCTTTCCCAAAATGGGCTACATTGGATGCATCAACTATTACTTTCAATCGATCACCTTACACGTGTTTTCATATTTTGCAAGACATCTTCGTGTTCCGTCAGCACGGTTTAAAATAATCTCTATAAAATCATCTTCTATTATTATGGTGTTGAATGAAGAAAGTTCTTTTCCCCGGAGCCTCAAGGACGAAACTGTACCTGCCGTTGCAAAGGCAGTATTTTCAAGTATCCACACATGAGGCATGTGTTTATGTCCTGAAAGGACCAGATTTGCATTTCCATTTACAACTGACTGGAGTATATCACCTGCATCACTTAAAACATTCCTTTCACGACCAGTTCTTGGAACTGGGATTATATGGTGGTGCAATGCTATTATCTTGTACAGACCATCATCTTCGCTACTTTGAAGTTCGTTTTCCATCCATGTCTGCTGGGATCGTCCAACCTTTCCATAGTCAAGGTCTGGTTCACTGCTGTCAAGTCCAATGATCTTCACTCCATGCTTTTTAAGCTTCAAAGTTCCGTATCTTTCTCTTATAAGTTCTTCAAAGCATTCATCTCCAACATGTCTCGCATCATGGTTTCCAGGAACAACAAGCATTGGAGACTTTAGCATGTCAAGGTACCTTGCAGCCTTTTCAAACTCAAGATAGTAACCATTCTCAGTCAGATCCCCTGTTACAACAGTTACATCCGGATGCATATCATTAACGTTATTTATTGCTTGTATTAGAAGATCTTCTTTGAAATTAAGGGAACCAACATGCAAATCAGATATATGAGCGATAAATGCCATTTTAATTTGCCCTCTAAAAAATTATAATCATAAGTTTAATTTTTAAGTTTTTAATCAAATTTTTTTATTCAAATTATAATTCTACAATAATCCCATCAATAATATGGGTACTATCAACGTATCATTATAGTTTAACTGTGTTTAAGATTTAATTTTTTCCAAAAAGGTGCTTACTTCTGTAAGTTTAATATTGCTTCTGCAAGGTCTCCACCAGCAGCCTTTAATGCTTTAAGAGCTTCCTCTTTGGTCACACCAGTCTGTGTTGATACCAGTTCAACATCATCATCAGGTATTTCCAGTTCAGCTTCAACTGCCTGTTCCTTAACTTTACCTGTTATCTGATAGGTTTCTTGACCCATGAAATTCATTAAATTTACTTTAGGGTTTTTTATGAGGATTTCCTTATTTTTGAGTTTTATAACAACCTCTGTAACACCCTTGACATCTTTCATGTCCATTCCCATCTGTTTCATTGATCTCTGCATTTGTTTCAATTGTTTAGGGTTCATTCCCGCTCCAGGTAACATTATAATCCTCCTTTCCTAGTTTTCACAGCTTGACCTGTTTTAAAGTCAACTATCTCATGACCGCATAAAATTGCCTTTCCAAAGGCCAGTAATTCATCATTTTCATTTACGATCAGAACTTCTTCATTTGCTTTGATATCTATATCACAATCTATAACAAATTTAGCAAATATACTTTTTCCTTCCCTTGCAAATGGTTCAGCATCACTGTTGACAGCAACCCTGTTTTTGGGATATTCAAGGTGGGAGTGTAATCTTCTTGCACCTTCCCTGTCAAGGACAAAAACACCATCACTTGCACGTAAAGTTGCAATAAGGGTTTCTCCATCATAAACATGCCTTATTTTACCAGTTTTTCTGCTTTTAACGATTTTAATATCTCCCTTAAATAGGGCATTTCCAGATCCTGCACCGAACTGGTAGTCAGCGATACACCTTATTTTTTCCTCATCATCCACAGCCCTTATAATGGATGGATCCACATCAACCTCCAAAAAGCCGTATACAGATGGATCGAACTCTGATTCAGTAACCTTATTAGTTTCTTCCAGAGCAAATCCATCACAGCCAATACCAAATGTCTTTAAAACCTTTTTATTGATAAAAACATGTTCAAAGTTTTCCATGTAACTTTCAACCTGGTTTCTAACGAATTGAAGGGCATCAAGATCATTTTTAAGTGGAGATTCATTTTGGGCCAGTGGATAAACCTCATCGATCTCAAGGGGCACTAATGCGAATGGAACATCCACAACAGCTGTTTGAACATCATCCCAAACCCCTTCCATGTTAAGAGCTTCTTCTGAATTTTTCATGTAAAATTCTCCAACATCACGTATGTTCTTGGAGTAGGGTTTTCTGGATCTTGGAAGAAGAATAAGATTGCTCTTTTTAGGTATTCTTTCCATCTTATCCAGGTGCCTCTTTATTTCAGGCCTTACAAGTGATTCAGGGCCTGAATAAAAGAATGCAGATTTTTTGTTTGATGGATCATATTTTTCAAGTTCTGAGGTGTAATTTTTAAGGTTTCTCAGAGCATCAAGAAGGTATGGGTGGGCTCTGCACCGTTGTTCCACAAGTTCCATCAGGTTTCCATCAACTATGGACTGTTTAATGGTTCTGATCTCTGCAAAACTCACATGAAGGTTGTGTTGGGCTATGAGTTTCATCCTTTCATCCTTTTTCATTGCCCTTAAATCATCTGGGGTGTAGGAGGTACACACAGGACATGAACATGGCATTTCAACGAGATTTTGAAGTTTGTAGGTTCCACTTGGCATTAAAAACCTGTCGTCCTGAGCGTAGAGAATGTAAGCTGCAGAATCAAAGAGATCGCATCCCATTGCAACTGCAAGGGCAAAGACCATTGGATGGCCTGCACCCATGAGGTGCCGAGGTTTTGAATCAGGTAGATGTGTTACTGAAGCCATGACAACATCAACAAGCTCTGAGTACTTGTAGGATTCCATGAGTGGAACAACTGCTCCTATGGGGTAGACATCAAATCCAAGACTTCCTATCTCATCTGCACACTTACTCCTGAGGTCTTTGAAGGTTGAGCCCTGAACAACTGAATTCAGCATGAGATCCTTTCGAACTTCAATGGCCTGATGAGCCCTTTCAAGGGTTATTTCAAGGTCCTTCTCTGCTCTTTCACGGGTTACAAATGGAGGTGTTGGTATGTCCAGGGAGGTTCCAATATCTGTTCCAATGGCCTCCTGAAACTCTATGATCTCGGTGTTTGTAACATCAATGTCGCCGTAGACAGAAAGCTGGAAAGAACCAGAATCAGTTATAATGGGGCCTGGAAAATCTATGAAGCTGTGAACCCCTTCTTCCAGAACTTTTTCCTTCAGATCCTCATTTTTGTACATTATGTAGGCGTTGGTTATAACCAGTTCTGCTCCGTATTTTTTAACGTCCAGGGTCTGTTTTCCTGGATGAATTACAGGCATCAAAGCAGGTGTTTTAATGTTTCCGTGGGGTGTTTGGAGTATTCCTATTCTACCCATTGCATCCTTGTATTTTATCTCAAAACTCAATTTTTCCACCTTTTTTTAAGGAATAATATAGTATTCTATGTATTTTTAGGATATTCCTATTTTAACTTATTATTAATTTATTTCAGGTTAATTTAATCAGTTGAATAAAGTAAATTGGATAATAACTCTGTATGGGTTTTAATTTTCATGGTTTGATCCCAAGTTTTAATACTGTTTAATTAATTCATATCATTTAATTTGATTAGGTATCATCTAACTATGGTTGAAGTTAATATTAAGATTTGTACAGATTTTTCTCTTCAGTTATCTCATTCGTTTCATGAATTGTGTGAATAAGATGTATATTTTATGTTTTTTTAATGGTAACTACTTTTTCAATGAATTATTGTGGTTTGTCCTTCATAATTTAAATCTTCAAACCAACTTTTATATAATAAAACTTGTATTTTGATTTTGTAGATACAATATTTTGTAGATACAATCGACTTCAATATATTTATCTGAGTCAATAAAGATGGATAAATAAGGGAATAAAAAAATAGATAAGAAAAGTATGATTTAACTCATTGAATAATTCATTTAATAAGGAGGTATCGTTTTGGTTAGGATAATAGGAATGGTGGGAAGCCCAAGGGAAGATGGAAACACATCTTTTCTCGTTAAAACAGCACTTAAATCTGCAGAAGATGCGGGTGCGGAAACAGAAATTATCAATCTTGGATCTGCAGAAATAGAACCCTGTGTTGCATGTGATATCTGCAAGGCAACAGGTGAATGTGCAATATACGATGATATGAGGGAGATATCTGAGAGACTTGCAGGTGCAGATGGTATCATCATGGGAAGTCCTGTTTACTTTGGAGGGGTCACATCCCAGATGAAGATGTTCATGGACAGGTCAAGACCACTACGGGCGAGTTTCAAACTCAGGGATAAGGTCTGTGGAGCAATAGCAGTTGGGGCTTCGAGAAATGGTGGTCAGGAAACAACCATATCCTCAATACACGAGTTCCTCCTCATACAGGATGCCATAATTGTTGGAGATGGAGCACCAGCAGCCCACTATGGAGGTACAGGAGTTGGAGGTCCAGTTGGAAGTACAGAAAATGATGATGTTGGAATAGAAACCTCTAAAAACCTTGGAAAGAGGGTTGCTGAACTTGCAAAGAGATTGAAGGAATGAGATAGATTTTTTATTTCTTTTTTTAACTACTTTTTTTTATAAACTCAATTATTATAAGTGATTCAACCATAAATAACATAAAAAAGGATAAAAGTTATATCATATTATAGATATTTGAATTCAAAGGATAATTTATAAACAGTTATATCATTCCTTCAGTGAGGTAACCTATGACGATATTTGTGGTTATGCCAGCTTACAATGAAGAAAAAACAATAGAAGAAGTTATGGAAAAGCTTTTCAGCAGGGGATTCAGTGTTGTTGTTGTGGATGATGGATCCCATGATGCAACCTACCAAGTGGCAGAGGATATCAGTAGAAATCAGGAAAACCAGTGCTTCATATACAAGCATCTTTTAAACATAGGCTTGGGAGGGGCGCTGAAGACTGGGATAGAAGCAGCATTACTCCATGATGCTGATATCATCGTTACATTTGATGCAGATGGTCAGCATGATCCAGATGACATAATGAAGGTATGCCTGCCCATCATCCATGGTGAAGCAGATGTTGTCATAGGTGTAAGAGATTTTAAACACATGCCTGATTCAAAGAAGTTTGGAAACACAGTAATGAATATTATAACTCGGATATTTTATGGCATAAATGTTAATGACTCTCAATCAGGTCTTCGAGCATTTAAAAGGGAAGCTGCAGAAGTTATTGAGATAAATGCAAGGGATTATGGTGTTTCATCTGAGATAGTGGGTGAAATAAAAAGGCACAAGCTCCGGCTGGTGGAAGTACCTATGAAGACAATTTACACGGATTACTCCATGACCAAGGGCACAAATTTGAAGGTTGGGCTTAAGATACTTGCAAAACTGGTTATGAATGTTTTAAAGTAGTTGTGGGATTAGCATATGCTTCAATTGATTTAATTTAAAAAGGGTGTTTAAAATGATGATATACCAGATACTAGGAATTTTAGTGGGACTTTTTGCAGTGATAATCACCATTTTAAGGTTCAGAGATGGGAAGATGTCCCTGGGAATGATGGCTCTATGGAACCTGATATGGCTTTTATTAATACTGATCTCAATATATCCTGCATCAACATCCATCTTTGCAAAGGTTACAGGAATAGGAAGGGGTTTGGACTTAATCTTAATATTAGGACTTATAATGTCTTTTTACCTCATATTCAAATTGTACAGCCGTCTTGAAACTGTTGAAGAAGAACTGACGGATCTTGTGAGGGAGATTGCCATTCAAAATGAATATTCTAATCCAGATTCAAAGGAATCTTCAAAAACACACAAATTACCAAAAAAGGAAAATTAATAGTAATTCTTCTTGAGATTTGAAAAAACTTCAAATTATGTTTTTTTTTAAGAATATAATTAGTTTTTAGCTTTCATCTAAGTTTATAAGGGTAACGATAACATGAATATAGGATACTTCATTGGGCATTTTCCATACACAGAACTTGTGGGTAAATCCGGCTATGATAAAGATTATGCTCACGGTGGAACTGAAATTGCAACCTACAATCTAGCAGTTAACATGGCAGAGAGAGGACATGAAATAGATGTTTTCACAGCATCAATAGATTCCAATGACTCTGTGGAAAATTCAGAGGGAATGAAAATTCACCGTTACACAACTAACTTGAAGATTGCAAGCGCTAATCTATCCCTCAAACTGATGTACAAACCCCTTGATGAGAATGTGGAAATTGTCCATGCCCATTACAACATTCCACTTCCAGATCTGTCAGCATCAAGATACGCCAAGAAAAAGAACGTACCCTTTGTAATCACCTATCATGCAGATGCCCAGGAAACTGGGGGAAACTTCATCAGAAACACTGCAACAGCCATTTACAACAGGTACATTCTGGACAGGGTTCTCTCAAATGCAGATGCCATAATAGCAACTTCAAATTCCTACATAGATGAATCTAAGTATTTGGGTAAATACCGTGATAAAATTAAGGTTGTTCCCAATGGAATAAATCCTGAGGACTTTGAAATTGAGCTTTCAAAGGAGGAGTGCAGATCCAAACTTGGACTGCCACAGAATAAGAAGATAATCCTCTTCTTTGGAAACGTGGTTGCTTACAAGGGACCTGATGTGCTTTTAAAAGCATTTGCTATTGTTAAAAAGTTATATCCAAAGTTAATGCTTCTTTATGTTGGTAGAGGGGAAATGCAGACAGAACTGCAAAAATTATCTGAAGAAATGAATATTTCAGGCAGTGTTGTATTTGCAGGGTTCATTGAAGAAAAATCTAAACCATTATATTATCATTCTGCAGATATATTCTGTCTGCCATCAGTTACAATGGCTGAAGCCTTTGGAATAGTTAATCTTGAAGCAATGGCCTGTGGACTTCCGGTGGTTTCCTCAAAACTTGGGGGTATACCTGACATAGTTCAAAACGGTAAGAATGGAATTATAGTTGAACCTGGAGATGTCGAAGCCCTTGCAGATGCATTAAAGGAACTGGTTGAAAATGATGATCTCCGGGCTAAGATGTCCCGTGAGGGTAAAAGTATGTCTGAAGATTATTCCTGGACTAAAATTGCAGAGGAAACTGAGAAGATATATGATGAATTACTTGAAAAGTATTGAGCAGGTTCTTGATGTTTCATTAAATTCAATTTAATATTTGGGGTAAAAATGGAGATAGATTACATAAACGGTCCACGGACAGACAAAATATTTGGGATGTCCAAGTACCAGATGGAAATATTCAAGAGAATTGACGGAGTTGAATGGAATTTTATTGAGTATGATTCCCTGCTGAAGATCATGGAAAGTAAATATAGCTCAATTTTCAGTTCAAAACCTAAAAATGAAGAGGAATCATTGGGAATGTTTCCTGCACTGGATAAAACAGAATCCTTCTCTCAAAGCAAGATTTTTAAGGGTATGATTGATACAGCCTGGAAAACCTGTATGTACATTGATACGTACCGCTACAGGCAGACAGTTAAAAAAAGTATCAAAAAGGACAATGTGAAACATTTAACCTATCAAGAGCTTGCATACCTTTTGAAGTATGTTGAGATGGATAAAACCATTGTAACTTGTCATGACATCATACCTTGGGCTTACGACAACGATCGTTCCAAATTGTGGAAGGATATAATGACTGGATTGAGGAATGCCGATAGGATCATAACCATATCTGAATTTTCAAAAAATGAACTCGTAAAGTACCTGAACTACCCTGCAGACAGAATACACATAGTCAAGGATGCAGTTGATCATGATGTTTACTACAAAAAGAGGGACAAAACCCTACTTCAAAGGTTTAATATTCCTTTGGAAGGGAAATTTGTTCTTTACGTTGGTTCAGAGACTCCAAGACAGAATCTTGACCTTCTTTTAAAGGCATTTGCAAGGCTCAAAAAGAGAGTTCCAGATGTGAAACTACTGAAGATAGGGGATCCTCAAAGCTTTGGGGCAAGGGAAAAGCTCCTGAGCATGATAAGAGATCTGGGACTTGAGAAAGATGTTATTTTCGTGGGTTACGTGGCTGAAGAAGATCTTCCAAAGTGGTACAACGCATCAGATCTTCTGGTTTATCCATGCAGATACGCAGGATTCGGACTTCCACCACTGGAGGCTATGGCATGTGGAACACCTGTAATAACGGCCAATACAACTTCTCTTCCTGAAGTTGTTGGAGATGCTGGCGTTATGGTTGATCCAGATGATGATGCAACCCTTGAAGATGAGATGTACAAAATTCTCACAGACGAAAGCTTAAGAGAGGAACTGATGAAAAAGGGCCTTGAAAGAGTTCAGCTCTTCCAGTGGGATGATGCTGCGAAGGAAACATTGAGGGTTTATGAAGAAGTGGATTCAATCTAAGTTTGGAATGTTATAATTTTTTATAGCCATAGTTTCCCTTAAGAACATCAACCAATATTTTATGGGATAAAATAAACTTTTCAACATTTCCTTTAATTAAATAATTTATAATTGAAAGGAATCTGCCGGCTAAAAATTTTATGAAACGAAACTTTATACCTTTTTTACAGTTTTTTTTCATCAACAGAAATTGGTTACGTGTACCATAGTAAAAGGATGTGGAAGAGTTAACAATAGATGCAGAAACTTTGTGCCATATTTTTGCCTTTGGAACGTAAAATAACCTGTAACCTGCATTTTTAACTCTTAAACACCAGTCTGTGTCTTCATAATACAAGAAATAATCTGGATCAAGCAGTCCAATATCTTCTATAACATCTCTTTTTATTAGTAATGAACAACCTGAAATGTAATCCATTTCTTCGGGTATTTCGGATTTTAGGGTTTCATTTAAATGGGGATAGGTTATTTTGCCGTGGCAAACATCCACATGGCCTCCAATGTAGGTTAGGGTATCAGGATCGTTGTAATAAAAAACACTGGGCCCTACGACACCTATTTCATCTGCTTTCTCTGAAAATGGGATTAATTCATTTAAAAAATCTGTATCAACAACTGTGTCATTATTTAAAAGCATAACGTAATCAGATTTTAAATGTTCAAGAACATAGATGATTCCTACATTGTTACCCTCTGCAAAGCCAAGGTTTTCATTATTCCTTATGATTACCAGTTCCCTATCGCAACTTTTGGTGTTTGTGTTGGGTTTACTATCTAAATCTTCCAGGGGGCACTCAATAATTTTAATGGGGGTTTTAACTTTTTCAGCTTCAAAAAATGTTGATTCAACCTTCAAAGCCCCATTACAGTATTCTTTTATTTTTTCTATGGAATCATCCTTTGAATCGTTATCAATAAGGACAACATCATAATTAGGATAATTTATTTGATAAACGGATTCCAAACATTCTATGGTGTCTTTCCAGCCATTCCAGTTGAGAATGATGATTGAAACATGTGGTAATATTGCATTAAAATTTTCCATAGTAACGATTCTCTCAACTATTTTTTTAATTTTATGTTCTGCTGTTTATAAAATATAAAATTTTAAAATTAGTTTCCCACTAAAAATGATTATTTATCATTTTCCCATACTGCCCATAATCCAAATGCATATTCTGGAAATAAATAGGTTATTATGCGGGTTATATCCGCTGCTACCATTCCTAAAGTACCAAATTTAAGTGAAGAATGTTCTAATTCGTCATTGTAACCGTAAAGTTTTTTCCAACCTTCTACTCCCCTCACTTTGAAACCTAATTTTTTTAATTGAAGAGGTTTCCAACCTGATTTATGGACTTGTAAAGGATTTTCTTCCCTGTCACTTTGATAAACAAAACCATTTGGTGTAAAAACCACAACTTTCATTTTTGCCCATTTTTCTGCCTTTATCAAAAGTTCTTTCCCATCTTCTGTTGATAAATGTTCGAGTACATCCATAAGTATAACTCCATCGAATTCATCTTCCTCAAATTCAATTTTAGTAATATCAGCTTTGATGTACTTGTTATGGGTACCTTTTTTTTTACTTTCTTCTAGATATGGATCAAATAGATCAACACCAACAGAGAAATCAACTTCACAGTGGTGAAGCATAGAAGTTTTACCACATCCTAAATCTAGAACTGTTTCACATTCGGAAAGTTCTTCTTTTAGTCGTTGTGGTAATTTCATGTATGAACGTTTAAGTTTGAAATTGGTCATTTTAACCTCGAATAATTTTCTTTTTTATTATTTATGTATAAATTAATTAAATTATCGTAGCTTTCAATTTAGTTTAAATCTTTACATTTCTAAAATTTTTCTCCATTATTATTTTTAATTTCTTTTTTGAAGAAAATAAATAATAAATGGTATCTAAAAAGTAAATCGTGATTGATAATCCATTATTAAACTATGAAATAAACTCATATATTAAGTATTTATGAATATAATTAATGATAGTATTCATTTGAATAAAGGATATTCCAAAAAAAGTGTGATCGATCTTCAGAGATAATTTTAACTTTTAAAAAAAGACAGCTTAAATCACTATTAATTATAAAAAACTGTTTAGAATACCAGGATTTCATTGTTTAAATTAAATATACGTTAATTTATTATTAAACTAAAATAAAGGGGATTTCATGAGAATAACAGTTATAGGTGCAGGTTACGTTGGTTTAGTTACAGCTGTGTGTTTTGCAGATATGGGTAACGAAGTAATATGTGTTGAAAAAGTTTCGTCTCGGGTTGAAGAGCTTAACAAAGGAATATCACATATTTATGAACCCGGTTTGACTGAAATGCTCCAAAATAACCTAAAAAAAGGTAGAATAAATTTTGTTGTTGATATTAAAGAAGCCATAAACTTTAGCAACAGCATTTTTATTTGTGTTGGCACACCTCAAAGTGAAGATAGAAAAGCAGATTTATCTCAAGTAGAAGATGTATCTCGTCAAATAGCCCAAAATATGGAGGGATACAAATTAATAATTGAAAAGTCAACAGTCCCTTTAAACACTCATCAATGGGTCAAAAGGACCATAAAAAGATATTCTGATCAAAATATAGATTTTGATGTAGCATCAAATCCAGAATTTTTAAAGGAAGGATCAGCAATTCAGGACTTCATGAGTCCTGATAGAATAATCATAGGTGTGGAAAGCAAAAAAGCCAAGGAGATACTTGAAGAGTTGTATGAACCATTCACAAAAAAAGGATATAAACTTCTTATTACTTCACCTGCTGCAGCGGAACTTATAAAACATGCTTCAAACTCTTTTTTGGCAATGAAAATATCTTACATAAATATGATTGCAGATCTATGCGAAAAAACTGATTTAGATCTAAAGATGGTTGCAGAGGGGATAGGTTACGATAAAAGGATAAGTAATTCCTTTTTAAATGCGGTTATAGGCTAGGAGGATATTTTCCAAAAGATGTTAAGGCTTTTATAAAAATTGCAGAGGATCTTGGACTGAACTTCGAACTTCTCAAACAAACTGAAAAAATAAATGCCGAAAGAAGAAAAAAAAGTTTCTGGAAAAAATTGAGGATGTTCTCTGGATAAATAAAGACAAACCCATAACAATATGGGGACTTGCATTCAAACCAGATACAGATGATATAAGAGAATCCCCTGCCATATATATCGTAAGAAAACTCGATGAAACAGGTGCTAATTTAAGGTTATACGATCCTAAAGCCATGAATAATTTTAAACTGTCATTTCCTGAAGAAGTAAACATAAAATATTTTAAAAACAAATATGAATCTTTAAAAGATTCAGATGCATTGCTAATTGTTACAGACTGAGATGAATTTAAAGAAGTTGATCTAAATAAAGTAAAAAAAGCTCATGAAGCTTCCAATTATCATAGATGGCCGAAATATATGCGAAAAAGAATACATAAAAGGCTTTGAATATTATGGGTTGGAAGAGGCAAATCTAACATTAGGAGAATCAATTAAATGAAAACGGTATTGATAGCAGGTGCAGCAGGATTCATTGGGAGTCATTTATGTGATAACTTCCTAAAAGAAGGCTTTAAAGTAATTGGTATTGATAATTTTATCTCTGGAAACCCCAATAATTTATCCCACTTGAAAAACAATAAAAATTTCAAATTTGTAAAACAAGATTTAACAGATCCTATACAAATAGATGAGGATATTGATCTAGTACTACATTTTGCATCTCCTGCCAGTCCTGTGGATTACTTAAAATATCCTGTAGAAACCCTCGAAGTTAATTCTATTGGAACACTAAACCTATTAAACCTGTCTCGGGAAAAAAATTCCAGATATCTGCTTGCTTCAACATCTGAAACCTATGGTGATCCTCTTATCCACCCCCAACCAGAAAGTTATTGGGGTAACGTAAATCCTGTGGGTCCACGTTCAGTTTATGATGAAGGAAAAAGATTTTCAGAAGCAATTTCTATGGCATATCACAGAACCTACCATCTTGATGTTAGAATAATTAGAGTATTCAACACTTATGGTCCAAGAATGAAAATTGGAGATGGTAGAGTTGTCCCTAATTTTATTTCCCAAGCATTAAATGGAGAAAATATTACTATATATGGTGATGGAAGTCAAACAAGAAGTTTTTGTTATATAGATGACTTAATAGAAGGTATTTTTAAGGTTGCTTTGAGTAAAAATATTGAAGGCGAATTATTTAACCTTGGTTGTCCAGAAGAGTATAAAATAATAGATTTTGCCGAAATAATCATTGAAAAAACAAATTCAAATTCAAAAATTTCATACAAAACACTTCCAGTGGATGATCCAAAACGTAGATGTCCAGATATAAGTAAGGTTGAAAAAGTTTTAGGTTGGGAACCCAAAATAACTCTTGATGAAGGGATCACAAAAACAATTGAATTTTTCAAGTCAAAATTGAATAGTAAATGATTAGGTGATTTAAATGAAAAAATACGATTTAACTGTGGCTTACAGAATATATCCAAAAGTTTCAAAGGTGCCACCAGTTTTCAGTGATGATAAATATAAATTGGCAGATTTATGTTTAAATTCATTTAAAAAATCCCTTGGATCCCTTAAAGTGAAAATGTTTGTGTTGTTGGATAACTGTCCTCCAGAATATGAAGAACTTTTCTTAAAATATTTTGATTCCAAAGATTTAACGTTTATTAAATTAGATGGTGTAGGAAATTATGGAACTTTTGGACTTCAAATAGAAACACTTCTGGAACAAAATTTTTCAGAAATTATTTATTTTGCTGAGGATGATTACCTTTACTTCCCAGATCAATTTGAAGATATGGTTCAACTTTTAAAAGAGAACGATGATGTGGACTTCGTATCACCATATGACCATTTGGATTACTACAATTCTAAATTACATGATCTACATGATTATGCAAGTTTCATAAAAATATATAAGAATAAACACTGGAGAACAGCAGGTTCCACATGTCTAACGTTTCTTACTACAAAAGAAACCCTTAAAAAGACTAAAAACGTTTTTTTAACTTTTACAGAGGGTAATGAAGATTCTAGTCTGTGGTTTAATTTAACAAAATATAATATGAGTAAGTGGAGTATGTTGAAAATATCCCTAAAGAACCCATATTTACTAAAAGTTCTCTATAAAACATTAACTCAAAATAAAACTCAAACAAACTCAAACAAACAATGGAAGTTATGGGTTCCTATCCCTACCATAGCTACACATATGGAGAATGATTATCTTTCCCCTAATATAAATTGGGATGAGGTTATTAAAAGGAGAATTAATGAAACATTTAAATAAAAGGTTATTGAATGCTTACATTAATTAGTTTCTTGGAAGCTTAAACTCATATTACGAAAAAACAATTCTTTCTAAGATCTTATCTTTTATTACTAAAAAATTTCTTTTAAAATGTTCATATCTTCTTCAGTGATTACTTTTGTTAGGTATAATGATACTAAATACATAATTAACCCTAAAATTACTGCCAATACCCAGTTTACATTAACTTTCAGGCAATACATAATTAGAGTAACTACAATCCCAACAAAAACTGTTTTTAAGATATTTTGAGTCACAGAAATCTTGAAGAAATACTTAGAAATATAACAGAACATTAAAATAAATCCTAATCCTTCAGTTAGGACTGTAGCAACAGAAGATCCTATGTAACTAAATTCAGGAATTAAAATTAAATTTAAAACTATGTTAAACAATGCATTTGCGGATGTAACAATCAGCATGATTCTTTGTCTATTGACGGCACCTAATATGTTTCCAAATAAATTAGTTATGAATATTATGGGTACAACAAATATCAGAACTTGCAAAGCAAATATGGCTGCAGTATAACCATTTCCATAAATAATAGAAATAATTTTGTCGGCAAATATGAAACCGTACATAAAAATAAAAATTCCAAGTGCGAATAGGTACTTAAAAGATTTTTCATATTCCAATTTTAAGCTATCTTTTGATGATTCAAAGTGCTGAGACATTATTGGAAAGATAGAGATCACAAAAACACCCGGTATAAATAATGTAACAAAAATTAATTTGTAAGCTGCATTATAGATACCAACTGCAGAGTTACCTACCATAACAGAAAGCATAACGGAATCTATGTAAAAATAGATAACAATCAAAATGTTGGATAATCCAAACGATAATGACTCTTTAAGGGTTGGTTTCCAAAATTTCCAATCAATTTTTATTTTTGGAATAAAGAATTTCAATGAGTAAATGGCAAGGTTAGAAATTAAAATTATTACACTCACAACGAGATAAACTGAAGCCATGGCTATAACGCCAAGGTGGTAATATATAACTGTTAAAACGCCGGCAAGCATTAAAACAGCATTTAATATTATGGTTATGGACATATATTCCATTTTTTCAAATGCTTGGAAAATGGAAGTAAATACACCAGAAAATGCTCCAAAAATTATTGAGAATGTTATAAGGTAAATCACAGTACTGGTACTTTGAGGATAACCCAATACTTTCACAGTGAAAAAAGTTAGAGTTAATGTTAAAACTGCAAAAAAGATCTTCATTACAGTGGTGTTACCAATATATTTATTTGCTAAAGATTTATTTCTTGAAACTTCTCGGATAGTTAGGGTACTTAATCCTAAGTCTGTGAAAACATTAAAAATTCCAGTAAAGGCCAGAGCTAATGATAGAACTCCAAATCCTTCAACCCCTAAATATCGGGCAGCATACAACGTAGTAAAAAAACCCAGTAAGTAACTTATGATGTTTGCAATAAACAAAACAGTTGTATTCTTTGCCAGAGTTTTTACTGTAGTCATAAAATTTCCTTCTATCTCTTCACATTTAATTTAAACTCATTCTTTGTTAATATAAATGTTTTTTATGAATAAATATACATTTTTAAGTGTAAATGATAAATTCACTCTTTAATATTTATAAAAAAGAGTTTTAAATGAAGATAAACATACCTTTAAAAAATAATCCCGTACAGTTTAAAAAAGATATAGGTCCATAAGATGCCAATAAACATAACACTCGGAATAGTAGCCAGAAACGAAGAACAAAACATAGGTTCAACCCTCAAAAGTATCGTAGCACAGGAATTCAACCATTCCTATGAGATCCTGGTGGTTGATGGCAACTCCACTGATAAGACCAGGGAGATTGCAGAAAATGTTCTGAAAAGTTCAGGTATGCCGTACAAAGTTTTGAATGAAGTTGATTTTGGATTTCATGGGCTGTGCTTTGCAAGGAACCTTGTGTTAGATAAATCAAATCCAGAATCCCATTACATAGCCTTTACAGATGCAGACTGCATCGTAGATAAAAAATGGCTTCAGAACCTTTATGATGCCCTAGAAGGAACTGATGAATATATTGCAGGAGCTGGAGGCCCCCGTTTAATTGCAGAAACAGGTAACAAAAAAGAACTGGTTATCAATGCATTTTTAACTTCTTTTTTAGCTTCAGGAGGGAACCCTGCTTTTTCAAAGAGGAAGGTTGAGTTCATTGAAAGTATACCTAACTACAACGCAATTTACAAACGGGAAATCATATCAAAGTTCAGATACGACAACGAATTAATCATCTCCGATGACAATGAACTGAACTTCAGGCTCAAAAAGGCAGGATATAAATTTCGCTACGTTCCTGATGCAAGTGTGTGGCACAGGGAAACAGATTCCATCCGGGATTTTGCAGCTAACATGTTCAGCTACGGAGTGAACATCTCAAACACAGTGAGAAAACACAGGAGCATGGTGAGGATAAATGTTCCTGTAACAGTTGCATTCATCATTTACCTGATCCTGGTTGCACCACTTTATCTTTGGATTGGGTACTGGGCACTGATTCCTTTAATATTATACGTGATCTTTGCTGTATCTGTTTTTATTGAGATAATCCTTAAAACTAAAACGATTTATTCCTTAATGGCATTTTTACTCCTTCCGGTTCAGCATGTTACCTATGGATTGGGGGTTTTGTACAACCTCATCATGAATCCACACAAGAAAAAATAAGAGTCATAACTTCTATAGTTAGTACAAAAAAATTCAGTTCAGTATCCTTATAAATTCAGTATCCTTATAAATTCAGTATCCTTATAAATTCAGTATCCTTATAAATTCAGTATCCTTATAAAAGTTCATTTATAGTGTTATAATAATTGTTTTACACTTCTTCATGTTTTTAAAAATTTAAGAGTTTAAAGAAAGAATTTAAAGGTTTTAAAAGATTAATAAATCCAAAATAATGGCAGATTTTCTAAAAACAGGAGTAATGGTAAGAAATGATATACTTCAGAGGCTGCGTTGTCAGGGAAAAGCTCCCTGGAATTGAAGATGCCACAGAGAAAGTACTTAAAAAAGCAGGAACAGACTATGAAGTCCTGGAAGATGAGGGCTGCTGCGGATCCTTCCTACTAAGAACAGGTTTCCAGGATGATGCCCTTGAGGTTATGGAAGAAAACTCCAAGAAACTTGAAGGCCAGAAAATATTGGTTTCATGCGCAGGCTGTTACAACACCCTTAAAAATGATTATAAGAAGTTTCTGGGGGTTGAACTTGATGTTATGCACACTTCCCAGCTTTTCAGTCAGCTTCTACTGAATGGAAAACTCAAAGCTCAGAAAATGTCCCTGAAGGTTACCTACCATGACCCTTGTCACCTTGGAAGACACTCAGGGGTTTACGATGAGCCAAGGAATGTTTTAAATGGTGTTTCTGAACTTGTTGAGATGAAAGGTAACAGGGAAAAATCACGTTGCTGCGGTGCAGGTGCAGGTGTTAAATCTGCATTTCCAGAAACAGCACTGGAACTCGGGAAAAAAAGGATTAAAGAAGCAGAAGATACAGGGGCCCATACCCTTGTAACTGCATGTTCCTTCTGTATCTTGAACCTGGAAGATGTAGTTAACCACTCTAAAAATAATCACTTAAAGGTTAAAGACATATCTGAAATTCTTATCATGGGGATCGAAGATGAAAGAATCTGAAATCAAAGCAATGAACAGGTCCTTTGGGATACTGAATGAGAGACGGATCAAAATAATGGATACACCTCAAACACAGGAACTCCAGGAAAAAGTCATTCAGATAAGGGAACATTCCATCTCAAACCTGGACGAACTCCTACAGAAAGGAATCAAAACACTTGAAGCAAATGGAATGGAAGTTATCCTTGCTGAAAATTCAGAAGAAGCACTTCAAGCAGTCTATGATATAGTTAAGGATGAAAAGATGGTTGCAAAGTCCAAATCAAACACTGCAGGTGAAATAGGACTTTCAGAGTTCCTTAAAACCCATGATGTTGAGGTGCTTGAAACGGATCTCGGTGACAGGATCGTACAGTTCGACCCTGAAAGCAGACCATCACATCCTATAGGTCCTGCCTCACATCTTAGAATGGTTGATATAGCAAGGATAGTTTCAAGGGAACTTGAAATGGAGGTTGAACCAGAACCCAGATCCATACTCAACTCAGTGAAGGCAGATGTCCTTGAAAAACTTGGAAAATGCAGAGTTGGAATAACAGGTGCAAACTCAGTTGCAGCAGAAGATGGTGCAGTTGTAACTGTACATAACGAGGGAAATATAAGTCTGGTTTCAATGCTTGACACCCACATAATCCTTGCAGGCATAGATAAACTCGTTGAAACTGTGGAAGAAGCAGTATCCGTTGTGAAACTTGAAACCATCTACGCAACTGGCAAAAGGGTTCCTGCATACATGAACGTGGTATCCTCACCCTCAAAAACAGCGGACATTGAACAGATACACCTCAGGGGAATGTACGGCCCAAACAGGGTGGTTGTGATTCTCATCGACAACGGACGTAGTGAAGCCCTTGAAGATGGAGGTGAATGCCTTCTGTGCATAGGATGTGGAAGCTGCGTTGCAACCTGTCCAGTTTACAGTGTCATGGGTAATGAATTTGGTTACAGAAGACATTTAGGTGGTAAAGGAGTATTTTTAAGTCAGTTCATTGAAGATGAATCTGTCTGTTATGATTCAGGACTTTTTTACTGCACATTATGTGGTTTGTGCACAGTTGAGTGTCCTTTGGGTATTGAAACCAATCATCTCATGGAGAATACTCGAAAAAAACTGGTTAAAAAGGGTATTTCAAATGTTAAGCACTGTGAAATTAAAGATAACATTAAAAAGACAGGATCACCTTTTTAATTTTAGTTATGGGGTTAAATATTTAAGCACAGATTTTAAATATTAGTTTTAAGACTTTTAATATAATAGGAGGTAGAGATTTTGCTTCTCTTAATTAGTCCAATAAACACTGAAGAAGCACGTGAGGCCATAGAAGGCGGTGCTGATATAATCGATGTCAAAAATCCAAAAGAAGGATCATTAGGTGCAAATTTCCCATGGGTAATAAAAGAAATAAGCGAACTAACTCCCAAGGGGATGTACGTTAGCGCAACATTGGGAGACGTGCCCTACAAACCAGGAACAGTTTCATTAGCAGCAGCAGGAGCAGTTGTTTCAGGAGCAGACTACATAAAAGTGGGACTTTACGGTACCAAGAACTACGATGAAGGCCTTGAAGTTATGGAAAATGTTGTAAAAACAGTTCGAGACTTCAATGAGGATGCAGTTGTTGTGGCAGCAGGATACGCCGATGCCCACAGGGTTGGGGCAGTTGACCCAATGGAAATCCCAAGGATAGCAGCCGATGCAGGTGCAGACCTTGCAATGGTTGACACGGCAGTTAAAGATGGTAAAACCCTCTTTGACTTCATGGACGAGGAAGCCCTGACCAAGTTCAACGACACAATTCATGATTACGGCCTTAAATCTGCCCTTGCGGGTTCAGTTAAAAAGGAACAGCTCTCAATGCTCTACGATATTGGCTGTGACGTGGTTGGTATCCGCGGTGCAGCATGTGTTGGTGGAGACCGTAACACTGGAGAGATACACAGAAGTGCTGTCAGTGAATTGAAGAAAATTATAGAAAACTTTTAAAGGTTTGAAATACAATATTTAAGAAAATTTACAATTTATCCTGAAAATTTTTTAAAAAATATAAAAAAACAGAATTATCTAATTATTGTAATAATATAACAATGTAAATTATTATAATAAAATTAATTCAATAGAGGTTCAAAATAGATAAATTAATTCATTAATATTCAAGGATATTTTCATAATCCCATCAAATATTCAATGAATTTCAGGATACTTTGTTTTAAACGGATTTAAATTTTTGATCAACCTTTTTTTTAAAGGTTGGAGGTAAATGTATGTTTTCGGAAAAATTAAAAAACGCCCCAACAGGTTATACATTCGACGATTTTTTGATGGTACCTTCAGCATCCCATGTGGAACCGAAGGACATTGTAACAAAAACCCGCATCTCAAAAAATTACCAGATCAACATACCAATAATAAGCTCACCCATGGACACAGTGACAGAAGCTGAAATGGCAATAGCACTGGCTCAGGAAGGAGGTTTAGGTGTTATACACAGAAACATGACCATAAATGAGCAGGTTGAAGAGATCCTGAAGGTTAAAAGGTCCGGTGACCTCACAATAAGGGATGTAATAACCATAAGTCCAGAAGCTTCCATAAAAGAAGCCAGTGAAATAATGGACGAAGAAGAAATAAGTGGACTTCCAGTTGTGGATAACGGCCTTGTAATAGGAATAATAAGCCGCAGGGACATAAAACCCATAATTAACTCTGATGCTCATAAAAAGGTTGCAGACATAATGACTGAAGAAGTTGTTACAGTCTCAGAATCAGCCACACCAGAAGAAGCACTTGATGTTGCATATGAAAACAAGGTTGAAAGACTTCCTGTTGTTGAAGACGGAGCAATAGTTGGCATAGTAACAATAAAGGACATACTTGAACGAAAAGAACTTCCAAATGCATCCCGGGACAAGAAGGGCAGATTTTTGGTTGCAGCTGCAGCAGGACCATTCGATCTGGAACGTGCCATGGCACTTGATGAAGCAGGAGCAGATATAATAGCAATAGACTGTGCACACGGCCACAACATGGACGTTGTTAAGTTCACAAGGACCATGAACGAAAATATCGATGCAGACCTACTTGTAGGTAACATTGCCACCAAAGAAGCTGCAGAAGATCTTATAGCTCAGGGTGTTGATGGACTGAAGGTTGGTATAGGACCAGGATCCATCTGCACAACCAGGATAATAGCAGGAGTTGGAGTTCCACAGCTCACAGCAATATCCGATGTTGCAGATGTTGCAAGAGAATATGACGTCCCAGTTATAGCTGATGGTGGTTTAAGATACTCTGGTGATGCTGCAAAGGCCATAGCAGTAGGTGCTGATGCTGTGATGCTTGGAAGTTTACTTGCAGGTACTCATGAAGCTCCAGGTGAAGTTGTTATAATGAACGGCCGTAAATTCAAACAGTACCGTGGAATGGGTTCTCTTGGAGCCATGACTGGTGGTGTGGGTGCAGGAACAGATCGCTACTTCCAGGAAGTTAAAGGCCCAATGAAACACTCAAAACTCGTACCTGAGGGAGTTGAAGGAGTTGTACCCTACAAGGGACCTGTGGATGAGGTCATATTCCAGTTAATCGGAGGACTTAAATCTTCAATGGGTTACTGCGGTGCAAAGGACATCAAGGCTATGAAGGAAAATGCGAAGTTCGTGAGGATCACAGGCAGTGGAATGACTGAAAGCCATCCACACGACATGCTCATAACCAATGAGAGTCCGAACTACCCTACAACAAGACTTCTCTAAGGTATAGATGATTTATTGGAATTCAATTTCCAATACTATTTATTTATTCCACTATTTTTTGATATTGATACTCTAACACGTACCCCCTATTTTTAAAGTTTTAATTTTTTTTAAACTTTTCATCACTACTTCTACTTTCATCACTAATTTTACCTTATTTTAAAAGATAAGCTATTTAAATGTAATCTATGTTGGTGAAACTATTCTACGTTCCAAAATAGAAAACATTAGGCATAAATTAGGGGCTAATTTGGGAAAATCTTTATATTTATTACCGTTACCATATTTGATGTTGGCATTTTTTTTGGCCTTAATTTTAGAAATAGAAGACAAAATCAAAAAGAGAATTTAGAAAAAGAAGAGGGGAATTCATGAGAACATTATTAAAACTAATTATCGTGGTGGTGTTACTGTTGATTGCTGGAGCCTCAGCTGTATTCTATGAATATGAGCAGTCAGTATCTGCTGTCGGTAACTTGAACGGTAGTTATAACATCCTTTTGTGTTGTGTTGATCCAACAGAAGATAATGGAACAGAGGGTATAGGATCTGTTGATATGGCATTTGTACTCAATGTTACAGATGGCAAGCTAGTGAATGTGACATCAATTTATCCTGGAGGATTGAGAAGTGCTGTTTACACAGAACCAACAGACTTAGGTTCTGGAATGTTACTGCTTCACGACTCCTTGTACGGTGTGAACACCACCTTTGGTGCTGAAAGAGCACAAGAAATAGTGGAATACAACAAGGGAATAAAAACAGACGTGGTTGTGATGGTAACTCCAGATGCTGTAGATGCACTTTTAGCTGCTGTTGGCCCAATTGAAGTAAATGGTCAAAATCAAACCATCACAGATTCCATAGGTTACATAAGAAACATGACTGAACAATCAACAAGCACAGAAACAAGGGGCGAAGCCACAAGTTCCCTTATGAACCCTATTATCAGCGCTGCTGAAGGCAACCCAACAATCTACCTTAACCTGGCAAAAGTTGCAATAGAACAGTACCATTCAGGAAACATCAGAGTAGTACCAGAAGACATAGTGACGCAATTTGCAGTGGATCTGGGAATGAAATCATTACTGGGAAGTTAATTCTTCCTTTTTTTTGTTTTTTTCCATTTTTAAAGTTTTTCTAGGGTAATATATAGTATATATCACTTCTTCTTTTAGTTTGCACAATAAAATTTTACCATAAAATTTTATCAATTCCAAAAAGATAAGAACCTCAAGAACATAGTTAAACCCATGAAGTCATGCATAATTCTCTGCGGCGGAATGAGCACTCGCATGGGGCAGGATAAAGGTTCTATGCTCCTTGAGGGCAAACCCATGATCTTTCATGTTCTTGAAACTGTTGCAGATCTGGTTGATGAAGTTGTGATGGTTTTAAGGGATGAAAAAAGGGTTGAAGCCTACAAAAACCTGTTAGGATCCATGAAAATGGATTTAAAAACAGATTTAAAGTTCTGCATTGACATGAAAATGGATGAGGGCCCCCTTGTGGGTATATTAACTGGCCTTACACATATAAAATCTGACAAGGCACTTGTTTTGCCATGTGATTCACCATACATATCCAGAACATTTATTTTAAGGATGTTCCAATTATCAGAGGTGGATGAATACGATGCAGTTGTGCCAGTGTCTTATGATGGTCGAATAGAACCATTACACTCAATTTATAAGAGAAGTTCCATTGATCTCATCCATGAAATCCTTGAAGATGGTTTTAGGGATGTTAGGTCCCTCATCAAAAGATCGAATGTTAAATTCGTTGATGCTGACACAGTTGATGAAACAGGCAGGAGTTTTCAGAACATAAACAGGGCTGAAGATATTTCAAAGAGGGTTTTTGAATAAATATGGAGTAATTATGGATCAAATCTCCTATTAAAGAAGAATATCCTTTTTTAGGACATTTTGTAGATCCTTTTTGAATTTTTTAAGTAGTAAACAATAAAATATCCTTTAGTCAATATTAAATCAAGATATTCAAGGTTTGTAATTTATTTAACCCAAAGAATGGATTTGTGTTCGTAGGATGATACGATGATTACAGTTAAAACAGCCTGGGCTCAGGATGCATGGAAAACAATTATCAGTCAAATAATGGAAAGTGGAATTGATGTGGAAGATGAAGGGAATTTTATTACAAAGGAACTAATGAATGTTGTTGTAACAGTTGAAGATCCCCTAAACTCCAAACCTCCTGAAATCTATTCATGGAGTGGTGAAAAACTTAAAAAATATCAGAAACAATTTTTAGATCCTGAAAACAGCGGACTTCCCTACACATACGGCAGCAGATTCAGGGAGCACTTTGGACTCAAAGTTGGTAGGGATACCTACCGTGTAAGAACGGATCAGGTTGAATCCGTTATAAAACGTTTGAGGGAAAATCCAACAACCCGTAAAGCTGTAATGACAGCATTTGACCCATCTATAGATCAGTATCAGGATGATATACCCTCTATGATCCTGGTGGATTTTAAGATAAGACAGAACAGACTTTACACAACTGCAATCTGGAGAAGTCATGACGTATATGGGGAATGGATTCCAAATTTTTTCAGGCTTAAGGGTCTTGCAGATTATGTTGCAGAGGCTTTAGGAATGAAATTAGGTCCCATTACCATCCACTCTGTAAGTGCACATATCTACAAAAACAACTTCAAGGATGCTTTAAAAGTTTGATATAGAGAAGTTACGATTAAAAGATGATTCGTACACTCACTTTTTATCTTACTTTAAACTCCAAAACTTTAGATAAACAATGATTTATTCCCCCTTTTTTAGCTATTCCAAAAAACGGAACTTTTAATGAGGGGTCTTCCTACTTAATTAAAAAAAAGCCCTTAAAATGCCGTAATATGTTATTGAACATCAGCGGATGATGAGTTTTTCACAGTTGTTGTATCCCTTTTCAGGTGTTGATCCAATTTTAACTATTCCAGGGTTACGTCCAGTTTCAAGCAGAAACTTGTTAACAGTTTCTATCATGTTTAGATAGTCTTTTCGACTGATTTTACATCCATCAACAACTGCATATTTAGGCATTTTTCCGTTCAGATTCCTGAACTCTATAACTTCGTCAACCATTCTTCTATACTGTTTAAGGGTTAACTCTTCCATTAAACCAACTGCACCAAGTTTTAATAAACTAAGTTTTTTGATTATATGGTAAATACTCCCTTAAGTATATTACTAAATAATCTGGAAACTCAATTCATACTTTATCCTACTTTTTCCATCTTTTTTCATACTATTTTAATAGTCTACCTCAACTTTTGCATCGGGATTGAATGGGTTGGTTCTCACAGCAAGTGAAAAAAGGTAAGGATAGTTTTTCATTAGGTGTTCCATGTACTGAAGCCATTCATAGATGATTAAAGTGTAAGCCCTTTCTGTGTCAATGGAAAGATGATCATAATCTGTTTCAGGTAAGTTCCTAACATCTTCACGTTTTTCCAGTTCCTCCAATAAATGGAAAACCGCCCTTAGAAGTTCTGTAAATGTTTCATGTTCAAGTAAATTTGGATTTTCAAGAAGAGCAAGTAAAAATTTTCGTTTGCTCATGAGAAATTCACGTGTGTCCTCTAAAAATTCCAGGGACTTGGGATCTGTTCTCTTTATATCAAGATCGTAGTTGTAATTTTTAACAACTTCTTCAGCATTTGCAAAGTCTTTCTCTGACCATGTGCTGTTTACAAGTAATTTGTCACGAATTTTATCTGATTCAAAATCGAATTTATATATATCTGTCAGTAGATCAGTTCCAACTTCACTGAAAAATACTCCAATAACCATGTTAAGTTTTTCAAGCATAACCTTTTTTTCTTTTTCATTTATGGCTGCTTCTATAACAAGAACAACCAGAAGAACCTCTATTGGCACGAATGCAATGTCAATGCTTATGTAGAAGAAGAGGTGGTGCTGGTCATGAAAGATTGCGAAGTTGATTATGTAAAGAATTGCTGATGCAAGAACCAGCAGTATTCCCACACGAAATTTCCATCCCATTTTTTTTGTAATCTCCATTAAAAACATCCCTTAATTTCTTTAAATAATTTTAAAATTTATATAAACCAATTTTATTGTTAAATCTATTTCTTCTTTTTATTTTTACTTGGATTTAATTATTTTCCAGTAATTAGAGATGGATTATTACATTTAAATCTAAAAATAGCATCTCTAATTGAAACCTATGAATCTCAATAAATTTAATTCCTCAAAACTTTTTGGCAGATACGATGGTTATGGGGTTTTTTGCAACCATCATGGTGCCCCTTTCACTGATCCTGCCCTTTGAAATAGAAACCCCAACAACCTCAACTTCCATTCCAAGGTCCTTCATAACCTTGATGGATTCAAGGGGAGTTTCAAGAAGTATTGATGTTACCACTATCCTTCCACCAGATTTAAGTTTTTCATAGCCCTTTTTCAGGATAAAATCCATTTTTCCACCGCTGCCACCCACCATGAGAACGTTGAATGGGGGTAAACTGTCTAAAACTTCAGTTCCATCTGCTTCAATGAGATCCACCCTGTCCTCAAGTTCATGTTTTTGAAGATTTTTGAAGGTGGTATTCAGTGCTTCGGGGTTTTTATCAATGGCATAAACTTTTTTTGCACGTTTTGCAAATTCAACTGTTAATCCTCCGGTTCCACAGCCAACATCAGCAACGATGTCATCAGAGGATACCTGGGATTTACACATCACAAGACATCTGATCTCTTCCTTGGTTGGTCCGGGTATTTGTGGATTTTTAATGAACTCCTCATCAGGGGTAACTGTATCCATGTTCAATCTCCTGTCCATCGTTTGAAAAGGTTGTTATCAATATCAAGAACATCAAGTATCTTTCCAACAATAAAATCAACCATTTCATCAATATTCTGGGGATTGTGGTAAAATGCAGGCATTGCAGGAAGAATTATACCTCCCTCCCTGGATATTTTAAGCATATTTTCAAGGTGCACGGGTCTCAATGGAGTTTCCCTGGGCACAACAACAAGTTTTCTGTGTTCTTTAAGAGCTACATCTGCAGCCCTTGTAACTGCATTACTCGCATAACCATTTGCTATGGCAGACACGGTTTTCATGGTTGATGGAACAATTACCATGGACTGGAACCTGCAGGAACCACTGTTAATGGATGCTGTAAGATCACCGGGTTTGTAGTAACGAGATGCAAGTTTTGAAACCTCTTCTTCCCCTAACCCAAGTTCGTATTTAAATATTATCTTTGCAGGGTCAGTCACAACAAGAGCTGTTTCCTCATCCAACTCCTTCAAAACTTCAAGGAGTCTTACCCCATATGCAACACCGCTTGCACCCGTAATTGCAACAACTATCATTTAACCACTCTTTTTCTTTTTTTTTAAATTGAATTTTAATATTATTTACAGAATTAACAGTTTTTATTGAATTTCATTAAGATACCAGTTGAATTAGTAACAGGATTTTTTCTGAACAAATAGTATTGAAACTTGAATTGGAGAAAATGGCGAATTATCCAGTTTTAAGTCCATATACTCCATTAAAATTCTATTATTCTATAATATGAGAATGTTAATCAGGTATTTTAATGTAGTCTTCAAATGAAAATTCTGATACCTTTGATGAATACTCCTGTGGAACGTAGATGCAAAGATCTGCATGGTTAAACCTTGCATCCTTCAGGGCACTTACTATGGTTGATATTTCTCCAAGTTTGACTCTAGCACCATTTGTAGAAACCTGGGTTTTCATTTCATCGAAGGATGGATACTCTGGAACATCAACAATAATGTAGCCCTGGGGAATACCAAGGTCTTCAGATAATTCCCTTTCAGCTGTGATTATATCCTCGGATCTTAACTTAAACACAGCATCAGGATTTTCAATCTCATCAAGTTTCATGGAAAAAACTGTCTTAAAAAGCTCTCGATTATCAAGTTTGGAAATCATATCTTTTATGTAACCCTCTTGAGACCTTGCAGCTGTTATGATATCTAGATCATCGTACTGGTAAATATTTTCAGGATCAACTGTTCCAGTTTCAAACAGTTCCTTCAAACATTTTCTGAACATGGAATTTATGATCCGTGTTGTGTGGTGCTGGTAAACACTTGGATACATGAAGTAACGTGCAAGTAACATGGACTCTGCTGCCTGAACACCTTTACGTCTTAATGTGAGTGTACCCTCAAGTTCCATATTGTAGATAAGTCTCTCCACATCTATAACACCGTATGCAACGCCAGTGTAATATGAATCCCTTAGAAGATAGTCCATTCTATCAACATCAAGTTCTCCAGAGATAACCTGCCCAAAAAGTCCTTCACCATTGATGGTTTTTATCACATCATTCAGGTTAAAATTTTCAGATAGTATATCTGATAGTTGGGATTCCTTTATGAGTTTAGAAGTTAATTCTTCATGTGAAGTGTCAACAACTCCCTCGGAGACGTGTGAAAATGGGCCGTGTCCTGCATCATGGAGAAGGGCACAAACACGAATCAGTTCCTTTTTGTCTTCATCGAGCTGAAGGTTGTTTCCAAGTCTGGATGCAAGGTACATGGCTCCAATGGAGTGTTCAAAACGAGTATGATTCGCACCAGGATAGACTAGATACGTAAATCCTAACTGTTTTATACGCCTTAAACGTTGTATTTGCGGCGTATCAATTAGTTTAACTTCAAGTTCATTTATTTGAAGATTTCCATGGAGACTGTCCCTTATAAATTTCAAAACTACCCTCCAGACATGATTATATTAGTACCATCCTCAGTGTGTTCTTCTTTTTTAAAGTCAAGTTCATATTTCACTCTTTCTATGACTTCCTTCAGTGCATCCCTTGTTTCAACTCTGCTGGGTCCTGCAACAACAGCCAAGAAAAGTGGATCAGATGGTTTGAATTCACCCACGTAATGCACAACACCTATTTCAACCACTCCATATTTGTCCTTTATATCATTTATAATTTCTTCAAGTTCCACTTGAGTTTTTTCAATATCTGGAGTGGTGAGATCCATTTTCACAGTGGTTTTATCTATTTCCTTGCCTCGAACTATGCCCTCAAAGGAGAAAATTGCACCGCACTCATTTATTCGGGGATTCTTTTTAACCTCATCCATAAGCTGGTTGATTGTGAAGTTTTCATCATCTTTCTTTAGAATTTTAGCTATCATAATACCACAGACACTTCAATAATCACTTTTTAATTAATGATTTTATTTATTTTATTTTAATCAAAAAATCTATTATTAACCTATTACTAATCTGTTTTTAATCCTTTTCTAAATTATGAAGAAATATGAAAAGTTATTCAATTATCATTGGTTTGTTCATTGACTTCTTTCTTTGAAAGGTGTTTCAAACGTTTTATACCCTCTATTTCTTCTATAACATCCACAACAGATTCAGGAACCAGAGACTCCCAGTCCTCATCTGCAAGCATCCTTCTACGAACCTCTGTGCCTGAGAAAACACTTCTGTTAAAGGGGGGTGGTGATGTAACACTGTAACTTCCCTCGATGAAAAGCCTTTGAACCAGGGGATTACCTGAATAAACTCTTTGAAATGGAGGTGTAAGCATCTTTACATGGGCTATCCAAATTGAATTACACTCAACATCTTGTATTGGGATAATATAATACCGGGATGCTGGAATACCATTTTCACTGAGGGCCTTTGTAAGCATCATAACCCTTTCACCTGCTGTGAATGGATCTCTAAGTGTGTGGCTCAACTGTGCACTTCCTATACCGATAACAACCTCATCAACCTCATCTAAAATCCGTTTTATAACCTCAAGATGTCCCTTATGAACAGGCTGCATTCTACCAACAAGTAAACCCCTCATGGATGGATCCCCCATTTTTTTAATTTTATTATTTGATTTAAATTATTAAATAAATCTCTTAGATCAGGATGTATTGTAAAATGGATGTAAAACTCTTTTTCACTGGATCATGAAGGAACAGTAGTTATCTCCCATTGCATAACACTTAACCTCATCAACCCTATGTCTGTTCTGGAAATGTTTGGAAAATATAACTTCAAGTATTCCTGAATCGAATGCACATGCAGGTTTTCCAAGGTAGGGCAGTCCCCTGCATTCGAAGCAGTCATAAACATTGATGGTTAAGGGTTCAAGACTTTGAACCTCAACTCTTCCGAGTTGGTGTATTTCCCAGAACTTTGCAATGTTTTCCAGAAGTTTTTCAATCTCATTGTCTGCAACTTTCTCGTAGAGTGTTTCACCAACCTTGTTTCCAGCTTCCCAGAGTATGGGGTCGATCTCTATGCCCTGACGTATGAGTGCAACCCTCAGGGTCTGGAACATGAGTCTGAAAAATTCGAATGGATTACCATCACTCTCCATGTAGTTTGACACGTAGTCTCCTATATCCTCTTTCCTGATTTTTTTACTGGATAAAGTGCCCAGGTGCTCTGATTTTATGAAGAATATCTTTTTTCTGGCATCTTCAGGGTCAGGTTTTGAACTTATTACTCCCTCATCAACCATCCTTTTCAGGTGGGCTGATACAGTGGATTTTGCCTTCCCTGACAGTTCCACTATTTTATCAAAACTTAACTCCTCCTTCTTGAGCATTGATAAAATTTTAATCCTTACAGGACTGTTTATGGCACATATACCCTCCGGAGTGGCGAATAATTCTATATGTGCATCCTTTTTAGGGGATTTCTCAGTGTTATGATTCATGATAAAAATTCCTTCATTCTTTAAAATTATTATGGACACCGTAACTTATATATAGTACTGTTCGGATAAGATAGAACATTCGTTGGCCGACGAACGAATATTCCTGAAGGTGTTCCGCAAGATAGTATGGTGAATTGATCGCTATAAAATTATCTAAAAAAATAAAAAAGGGATCAAAACTCCATGAAATCCCAAAATAGGATTAATGGATTTTTAAATGCATTATTTGAAACACATTTTGGAGTATAAAAAATTAGACATGAATAATGGATTAACGTATGGAGAGATGTAGTATGTGCCTATGGAGGAAAGATAATATGGAAGAAAAAAAATTAGACATGTTCTGTTACCAGTGTTCCCAAACCGCAAGGGGAACTGGATGTACTGTGAAAGGTGTTTGTGGTAAGGAACCTACGGTTGCAAGACTTCAGGATAACCTGCTTTTTGCAATCAAAGGTATATCCGCTTACCTGTACCATGCAAGGGAACTGGGATACACGGATCCTGAAGTGGATGCATTCCTTGAGAGGGGATTCTACTCCACACTCACCAACGTGAACTTCGATGCGGGAGAATTCGTCAAACTCGCTCTTAAAGCCGGTCAAATGAACATAAAAACCATGAACCTTCTCAAGAAGGCACACATCGAAACATACGGCGAACCAACACCAACAGAAGTTAAGGTTGGTTCTGTAAAGGGTCCTGGAATCATAGCAACGGGACACAGTATAAAAGCACTGGCTGAACTCCTTAAACAGACAGAAGGCACAGGAATAAATGTTTACACCCATTCAGAACTTCTTCCAGCCCACGGATACCCAGAACTGCGCAAGTACAAACACTTCGTGGGTCAGATTGGAGGACCATGGTTCGACCAGAAAAAAACCTTCAGCAAATACACTGCAGTAGCACTTGTAACCTCAAACTGCGCACTGATACCAAAAGAAGACTACAAAGACAGGATTTTCACCTCTGGTGTTGCTCAGCTTCCTGGTGTCCAGCATATTGAGGACTACGATTTCACACCACTCATAGAAAAAGTAAAATCCCTCCCAGAACTCGAAGATGAACCTAGGGATATGGTTCTAACAACAGGTTTTGGATTGTCCACTGTTTTATCGCTGGCTGGTAAGATCAAGGAGTTGGTTGAGGCCGGTAAGATCAGACACTTCTTCGTTGTGGGTGGTTGTGACTCCCCTAAACCTCAGGCCAAGTACTACACAGAATTTGTAGAAAAACTGCCTC